>JBDTUO010000369.1:0-3463 GCA_040007675.1 Rubrivivax sp. | reverse complement strand
CTCTTCATCAGCCACAACAAGATCGCGATGGAAATGGCCGAACAGCTGATCGGGGTGACGATGCAGGAGCAGGGCGTCTCGCGCATCGTCGCGGTCGACATGGAGTCGGCGGCCGGCATGGCCGAGGCGGCCTGACATGAGCCTCACGTGGGCGCTGGGCCTGCTGGCAGCACTCGTGATCGGGGTGCTGGCCTGGCAAGCGTATGCCCCGGGCCGGCGCCGCGCGGCACGGGCTGACGCCGCCGGCCGCGGGCGCCGGTCCGTCGGCACGCCGACAGCGGCCGAGCGCACCGAACCGTCGCTCGACGCGGCGCCGATCGACCCGCCGCCGCTGACCGAACGCCGGCCCGCCGGCCTGCGGCCGACGCCGCGGCTGGATGCGCTGATCGACGCCATCGGCACGCTCGGGCTCGACGCCCCGGTCTCGGGCGAGCTCGTGCTGGCGCACCTGCCGTCGTCGCGCCGTGCCGGCAGCAAGCCCTTCTACGTCGAGGGCCTGGACACCGAGACCGGCGAGTGGGAGGCGCCGCAGGCCGGCCGCCGTTACTCCGAGTTGCAGGCGGGCGTGCAACTGGCCAACCGCAGCGGGGCGCTGAACGAGATCGAGTACTCCGAGTTCGTGCAGAAGGTGCAGGCCTTTGCCGAGGCGGTCGGCGCGGTGCCCGATTTCCCGGACATGCTCGACGTCGTGGCGCGGGCGCGCGAACTCGACGCGTTTGCGAGCGCGCGCGACGCCCAGCTGCTGCTGACACTGCGCAGCGACGACGTCGCGTGGTCGGTGGGCTACCTCACGCAGTGTGCGTCACGCCACGGTTTCGGGCCCGGGCCGGTGCCGGGCCGGCTCGTGCGACCGGTGGCCGAGGACGGTGCGCCGCCGGTACTGACGATCGTCTTCGACGCCCAGGCCGCGCTCGCCGAAGATCCGCAGCAGGCCTCGGTGCGGGAGTGCCAGATCAGTCTGGACGTGCCACAGACGCCGGCCTCGCTGGAGCCGTTTCCCGCCTGGCACGACGCCGCGCGCCAGCTCGCCGACGAGATGGCGGCGTCCATCGTCGACGACCACGGCGAGCCGATCACGCTGAACGCGTTCACGACCATCGGCAAGGAACTCGAGCAGCTCTACGCGCAGCTCGAAGCGCGTGACCTCGCCGCCGGCAGTGCCGCGGCGCGGCGTCTTTTCAGCTGACGACGCCAGCTCCGCTTCTCCTACGAGGAGTGGGCAAGCGCGCTCCTAAGCTGTGCCCAGCGCAGGAAGGCCATGGCCTGTCCGGCGCCAAGCAACCACAGGAGCAAACCGATGAAGCAACACCTTTCGATTCTGCGCAGCGCGTGCGCTGCCGCCCTCGTGCTCGGCAGTGGCCTGGCGATGGCCCAGGAAGCGACGCGCATGTCTGCCGATGCGAACAAGGACGGGTTCGTCTCGCGCCAGGAGTACATGGACTACCACACCAAGATGTGGGAGACGCAGCACGGGATGATGATGAAGTCCGACAAGAGCATGAAGCCCGACATGATGTCGATGGCGCAGTACCAGAAGTTCAACAAGTCCTTGTATCTGGAAGACGGTCGCGTCGATCCGGGCAAGGTCGGCGGCAAGTAACTCACTGCCCCGGCCTCGACGGCCCGCTGCGCCCACGCGCAGTGGGCCGTTGTCGTTTGCCGGCGCCTTCATGATCGGGTGCGGACATGGCATGCTTCGCCGCCATGCCCAAGCTTCATCACCGCGCGGCCGAGTTGCGCACGCTGCTCCAGCACCACGCCCACCGTTATTACGTGCTGGACGCGCCGGAGATCCCGGACGCGGAGTACGACCGCCTGTTCCAGGAATTGCAGGCGATCGAAGAGACCGATCCCGCGCTGCGTACCCCCGACTCGCCGACGCAGCGCGTGATCGGGCAGGTGCTCGACGGGCTGGTGCCGGTGCGCCACGCGCGCCCGATGTTGTCGATCCGGACCGAGACCGACACCAGCGCAGCCGGCGCCGAGGCTTTCGACGCCCGGGTCCGCAAGGAGCTGAAGTGGCCGGACGACGGGCCCGCGGTCGAATACGCCGTCGAGCTGAAGTTCGATGGCCTGGCGATCAACCTGCGCTACGAGCACGGTGTGCTCGTGCAGGCCACCACCCGCGGCGACGGCGAAACGGGCGAGGACGTGACGCACAACCTGCGCACCATCGCCCAGGTGCCGCTTCGGCTGTTCGGTGCGCCGCCGCCGCTGATCGAGGTTCGTGGCGAGGTGTACATGCGGCGCGATGATTTCGAGCGCCTCAACGAGCGCCAGCGCGAACGCGGCGAGCGCAGCTTCATCAACCCGCGCAACACGGCCGCCGGCGCGATCCGCCAGCTCGACACCCGGGGCCTCGCGGACAAGCGGCTGAGCTTCTTCGCCTACGGCCTGGGCGAGGTGAGCGGATGGGACCGGGCGCCCACGAGACACAGCGCGACGCTGAGTGCGGTCGCGGCGTTCGGAGTGCCGGTGAGTGCCGACCGCCGGGTCGTGCAGGGAGCGGAGGGGCTGATCGAGTTTCACCGCGAGGTGGCCGAGCGGCGCGACCGGTTGCCGTTCGACATCGACGGTGTCGTCTACAAGGTCGATTCGATCGAGCTGCAGCAGCGGCTCGGCTTCGTGACGCGCGAGCCGCGCTGGGCGGTGGCGCACAAGTACCCGGCGCAGGAGCAGGTGACGACGCTGCGCGGCATCGACGTCCAGGTCGGCCGCACCGGCAAGCTGACGCCGGTGGCCAAGCTGGAACCGGTGTTCGTCGGCGGCACCACGGTCAGCAACGCGACGCTGCACAACCTGTTCGAACTGCGGCGCAAACGGGTGCGCATCGGCGATCGTGTGATCGTGCGCCGCGCCGGCGACGTCATCCCCGAGGTGGTCGGCCGCATCGACGGGCCGCGCCCGGCCTACGTGCCGAACTTCCACATGCCGCGCGAGTGCCCGGTCTGCGGCAGCGCCGTCGTGCGCGAACCCGGCGCCATCGACCATCGCTGCAGCGGCGGTCTGTTCTGCGCCGCACAGCGCCGGCAGGCACTGCTGCACTTCGCGGGCCGGCGCGCGATGGACATCGAAGGGCTCGGCGACAAGCTCGTCGATCAGCTGGTCGGCGACGGCGCGGGCGGCCTGATCCGCAGCGTGCCCGAGCTCTACACGCTCGGCATGGGTGAGCTGTCGGCGCTGGAACGCATGGCCGACAAGAGTGCGGCCAATCTCGTCACCGCGCTCGAACGCAGCAAAGACACGACGCTGGCGCGCTTCCTGTATGCGCTGGGTATCCGGCAGGTCGGCGAGTCGACCGCGCGTGATCTGGCGCAACATTTCGGCCGGCTCGATCGGCTGATGGACGCGTCGGTCGACCAGTTGCTGGCGGTCGACGACGTCGGACCGATCGTCGCGCAGAGCATCCGGACCTTCTTCGACCAGCCACACAACCGTGAGGTGGTCGAGCAGCTGCGCGCCG
>JBDTUO010000368.1:0-3469 GCA_040007675.1 Rubrivivax sp. | reverse complement strand
CCGCAGCGCATCGCGATCGCGGAGATCGCCTGCTGTGACTCTTCCGGCGTGAGCGGCAGTTGCGGCCCGCGGGACGGCTGCCGCGCCTGCGGCGCGTCCATCGGCGGGAAGTCGCTGAAGCGGCGCATGAAGCGGCGGTCGATCCAGTCCTTCCAGCGCCAGACCCAGTCGCCCTCGAAGCCGATGGCGCCGCGCGAGGCGATCGCGTGGGCGTCGCCGGTGCTGATCAGCGCCAGCCAGCGCCGCTGCGGCCGGTAGGCGCGCAAGGGCTGGCCGAGCACACTGAGGCGCAGGTTGTCGGCCAGCGGCCGCCCCATGCGCACGGCGAACACGCCGGCCTTCTCCAGCGGCCGCCCGACGATGGACGCGATGTCGCCCGCGGCGAAGACCCGAGGATCGCTCACCGACTGGAGGTGATCGTCGACCTCGATGAAGCCGTCGGCGTCCAGCGCCAGCCCCGATGGGCGCAGCCACGGCGCGCCGCCCGCTTGCGTCACCCACACCACCTCATCGGCGGGCCAGGTCTTGCCGTCAGCGGTGGCCAGGCCGCCGGAAAACACCTGGTTCACCTCGGCGTCGCGATGCAGCGTGACCCCACGTGCCATCAGCACGCGCACGAAGCGTTCACGGACGCCAGGGTTGTGCGTGGGCAGGATGTCGGCGCCGGCGGTGAACAGGTGGAACACGAGCTCATCCGGGTCGCGACCCAGCGCCCGCAGCTCGTTGCGCAACCGGAACTGCATCGCCAGTGTCAGTTCGACGCCGCCGGCGCCGCCGCCGACCACCGCGATGGTGGTGCGCCCCGGGTGGCGCCGCACCCGCTCGAGCAACGCCAGCCAGCGCTCGTTGAACTGCCGGATCGGCTTGACCGGAACCGCAAAGGCTTCGGCGCCGTTCACCTGCTGCATCTGCGGGGTCGAGCCGATGTTGATCGACAGCAGGTCGTAGGCGATCGGCGGGCGATCTCGGCACAGCACGCGCTGTGCTCCGCGGTCGATGCCGATGGCCTCGGCGCGGAACATGCGCGCACCGGCAAAGACACACAGCCGATCGAGGTCGATGTGTACCTCGTCGTAGTCGTAGTGGCCGGCGATGTAGCCCGGCAGCATGCCGGAATACGGCGTGTGACTGTCACTGCAGATCAGGTTCAGCCGCACACCGGGCTGCGGACGCATGGCGAAGCGGCGCAGCACGCCAACGTGGCTGTGGCCACCGCCGACCAGGACGATGTCGCGCAGGATCGGCTGGTCGGATACTTGCATTCAGGGCTTGGTCTGGGGCAGCCCGCAAGCGGGTCGGGTGGCGAACGGGATCGCAAAAATATACGCCATGCCCTTGGCGAGGCCAGTCGTTGACGCTCGGGCCTTATCAAGGCAACGTGCAGTGCCCGCCAGGCGCGTCGGCGAGGGAATGGACAGGGATGAAGTGAGCCCCGAGTTCTTCGCCGTCGACGCCGCCTGCGCGCCCCACTCTTTTTTCAGGAGCCGATCATGGACGACAAGATGTACCCCGAGGCAACGATTGATCTGTATCGCCAGCGCCAGCAGCTGGCGCCGGCCGCCGCTGCCGCATTCAAGGCCTTCGGAGAAGCCGTCTTCGCCGACGGTGCGTTGCCGGGCAAGACGAAGGAGCTGATTGCCATCGCGGTGGCCCATGTCACGCAGTGCCCGTATTGCATCCGTGGTCATACCAAGAGCGCGTTGCGCAAGGGTGCGACCCAGCAGGAGATCATGGAAGCCATCTGGGTCGCCGCCGAGATGCGTGCGGGCGGCGCCTACGCGCACTCGAACCTGGCGCTCGATACCATGAACCAGGCAGCGGAAACGCACGGCGGGCACACCGCCTGAACCGGGCCGGCAGCCGCTACAACTGCATGCGCAGCAGCGCGGCCAGCCGCTCCTTGAACTTCTCCCGCCGCGGTCGGCCCTGCCATTGGGCGAGCGTGATGGGCCTGGAGTTCTGCAGATCGGCCTCGAACACCGCCGACTGCTGATCTGCAAACGCAGCGTCCAGGATGTTCAGGTTGGCCTCGTCGTTCAAGCGGAACGAGCGGTGGTCGAAGTTGGTCGAGCCCACCGAGACCAGCAACTGGTCGACGATCATCACCTTGCAGTGAAACATCGTCGGCTGGTACTCGGCGATCAACGCGCCGGCTTCGAGGAGAGGGCCCCACCGGGCGCGTGAAGCGGCGCGCACCACGTCTTTGTCGATGCGCTCACCCGGCACGATCACCCGCACCTTGACGCCGCGCCGCAGCGCCTCGACCAGCGCAGCGGTCACGAGGTCGTCGGGCACGAAGTAGGAGGCCGCAAGGTCGATCGAGCGCGACGCCGAGCTGATGGCCATCAGGTACATCAACTGCATGCTCTCGCTGCCGCCGCTGGGCGAACTGCTGAACATCTGCGCCGCGCTGTCGCCGGCGGCCGGCAGCGCCGGAAAGTAAGCCGGCCCGTGCAGCACTTCGCCGGTGACCTTGACCCAGTTGCTCAGGAACACCGACTGCATCTGCGCGACCACCGGCCCTTCGATCTGGAAGTGGCTGTCGCGCCAGTGCTGCGGGTCTTGCGCGCGGCCTGTCCACTGCGGTGCGATGCCGACGCCGCCGGTGAAGGCCAGGCGACCATCCACGACCAGCAACTTGCGGTGCGTGCGGTTGTTGAAACGCGGAAGATGCGTCCAGTGCGGCGGGTGGAACTTGTAGACCTGCACACCGGCGCTCTTCATCTCATCGACGAGGCTGGATTCCATCCGCTGGCTGCCCACCCAGTCGAGCAACACGTGCACCTTGACGCCGGCGCGTGCGCGTTCGTCGAGGGCCTGCGCAAATTCACGGCCGATGTCGCCCGACCAGTAGATGAAGGTCTCGAAGGTGAGGGTGGTCTTCGCGCTCCGCACCGCGGCCAGCATGGCCGGGAAGATCTGCTCGCCGTTGTGCAGCGCGGTGTGCCGGTTGCCGTGCAGCAGCGGAGGGCCCAGCAGCACACCGAGCTCGTAGGCGAAACCCGGGTCGTCGACGCTGTGGATCCGCTTGAAGCGGCGTTCGATCTTCTTCTCGCCGCCCATCAGGTTGACCGCGATGAACACGGCCACCAGGGTAAGCACGACAGTCAGTGCAATCTGCATGCACGCAGTATGCGTTGATCCAAGCGTCGGTGGCTCGGTGTGGCACCGGCTGGTCGACACCCAACAGCCACGTCACGCGCCCCCTCTCCTACAGCCGACCGGCGTTCCAGCCGACCCGAGAGAATGGGTGGTTCCATGACACTGCGGCGGCTTGGCCGCCCACCGCGCCAGGAAGATTCAGTCGAACGCCCCTGCGGACTGCAGACGGAGTTCGAGACCCTGGTTCATGCGCCGAAAAGGGTGGAGAACACCATCGACACTTCCGACACCGCCAAGATCGAGCGCGAAGCCGACCGCGTCGAGGAATCGACGACGCCGCCGACGCCGGTCATCTACGAGACCGTGC
>JBDTUO010000367.1:0-3479 GCA_040007675.1 Rubrivivax sp. | reverse complement strand
GCCGCCCACAGCGCCTGGTCGTAGCCGCCGAGCGGGCTGCCGCGGTAGCCGCTGACGAAGCCCGCGGTGTTCAGCCCGGCCAGCACGTCGCGCTGGCGCTGCAGCATCGGCAGCCGCACCAGCGCCTGCACCCCGCTCATGAAAGCACGGCCGCGCTCGAGGCGGTACTTGTCGTCGAGCGACGCACTTTCCAGCGCCTGGCGGACGGACTCGGGAAGGGGAGCGTTCATGCGGTCAGTCTCCGACGGGAGGGGCGGTCGAAACAATCGGGAAGTGTAGGGATGATGCCGGGGGAGGTGTTTTCCTTTGATGCCAAGATTCAGTGGTCCGAAGCAAGGATCATGCGCCGCCCTCGACTAATATGGGCTCATGGTGCTGAACAAGAACAAAACAGGGAAAACCCTTGGGGCCGCCGACCCCAGCGCTGACGAGGCGCCGCACGGCGCCGCGCTGGACCGCTACGACATCGCGATCCTGCGCGAGTTGCAGCGCGAGGCGCGGCTGTCGAACATCGACCTCGCGGCGCGCATCGGGCTGTCGGCCGCGCCGACCTGGCGCCGCGTGCGCTGGCTCGAGGCACAGGGCGTCATCACCGGCTACCGGGCCGAGATCGATCGCCGCCGCATCGGGCTCGGCGTGCTCGCCTTCGTGCGCGTCGACGCCGAACGCAGCGGCGGCGACGCGATGCGCACGCTCGAGCAGCGCATCCGCGCGCTGCCCGAAGTGATCTCCTGCCACTACGTCAGCGGCGCCGGCACCTTCGAGCTGGAGGTGATGGCGACCGACCTCGACGCCTATTCGCGCTTCAGCGTCGACACGCTGCTGAACCTGCCGAACGTGAAGGACATCCACACCAGCTTCTCGCTCGGCGAGGTCAAGTCCGGTGCCGCGCTGCCCTTGGGCCACCTGGAGCGCTGAGGCCCACCCGCGCGCGGGGGTCCCGCACGGCCCCCGGCGACTTCGGTCGTGGCGCGGTTACGCTAGGACACCGTGCAGAACCCCGCCCGCCCGCTGCCGACGCAGCTCGTCGACGCCCTGCTGACGACCGACCCGCTGCAGCGCATGCGGCTTTCGCAGGCCGCGCTGGCGATGGTGCTGATGGCCATCGGCGTGCTCGGCATGCACTACTTCGTGCTCGCGGGCATGGCGCCGGCGGTTCCGGTGGCGCTGTGGACCGTGGTCTCGCTCGGCGGCATGGCACTGTTCTTCGTGCTGATCCGCAGCGGCCGCACGCGCGGCCGGCGCGACCCCTCGCTGACCCAGCCGCAGATGATGTTCTCGCTCGTCAGCGGGGCGGTCGCCTATGCGCTCACCGGCGCCGGCCGCGGTGCCGTGTTCCCGATCGTGATGGTGGTGCTGGCCTTCGGCATGTTCCAGTTGCGCCCGCCCGAAGTGCGCCGCGTCAGCGTGTTCGCGGTCGCCGTGTTCGGCGCCACGATGGCGCTGCTGGCGTGGCGGCAGCCGCAGGTGTATCGACCGGCAGTCGAACTGGGCCACTTCATCATGGTCGCGACGATGATGCCGGCGATGGGCGTGCTGGCGGCGCGACTGGCGCGGCTGCGCACGCGGCTGCGCGAGCAGAAGCGCCGCCTCGCGGAGGCGCTCGGCCGCATCCAGGACCTCGCGACGCGCGACGAGCTCACCGGCCTCGTCAACCAGCGCCATGTGCGCACGCTGCTCGAGCAGGAGCTGCAGCGCTGCGTTCGCTCCGGTCACACCTTCTGCGTCGCGCTGATCGCCATCGATGCGCTGCCGGCACTGCGCGCGGCGCACGGCCCGGCGCGCGGCGAGGCGCTGCTGGCCGCGGTCGCCGTGCACATGCAGAGCGTGATGCGCGTGTCCGACGTGCTCGCGCGCTGGCGCGGCGATGACTTCGTGCTGTTGCTGCCCGATTCACGCACGCCGCTCGCGCGCGGCGGGCTCGAGCGCTTGCGCGAGCACGTCTCGCAGCAGAGTCTGGAGGGCCTGCTGGCGGACCGTGCACGGGGCGAGCGGTGGCAGACGAGCACCACGCTGTCGGCCGGCCTGGCCGAACACCGCGCCGGCGAGTCGCTCGAGCAGACGCTGGACCGGGCCCAGCAGGCCCTGGCGCAGGCGAACGCCGGCGGGCCCGGCCGCGTGGCCGTGGCCTGAGGCGCGCGGGAGCGGGCTACGAGGCCGGCGCGGACAGCGGCGTCGGCGCGGTGGACCCCGCGGCCGCCGCCGCCGGCACGCTGCCCTGCGGCCACAGCACCCACATGCGCAGCGGCTGTTTCATGCGCCCGGCCTGCGCCTCGGCGGCCGGCCCCCAGCCCCAGAAATAGTCGGCCCGCACCGCGCCGACGATGGCGCTGCCGGTGTCCTGCGCCGTGACGAGGCGGCGCAGCGGCGTGTTCGACAGCGGCTCGGTGGTGTCGATCCAGACCCAGCTGCCATAGGGCACGCTCTGCGGGTCGACCGCGATCGAGCGGCCGGGCGTCAGCGGCACGCCGAGGGCGCCGCGCGGCCCGCGTTCGGGATCGGTCAGCGGCTCCTCGCGAAAGAAGACGACCCGCGGATTGGCCCACAGCAGTTCGTCGACCCGCGCCGGATGGGCGCGCGCCCACGCCTTGATCCCCGGCCACGAGGCCTGGTCGGCGCGCAGCTCGCCCTGGTCGATCAGCCAGCGCCCGACCGAGCGGTACGCATGCCCGTTGTGGCCGGCGTAGGCCAGTCGCACGAGCCTGACGCGGCCGTCCGGCTCGGTGATGCGCAGCCGCCCGGAGCCCTGGATCTGCAGCACCAGCGCGTCCAGCGGGTCGGCGAGCCAGGCGATAGCTCGCTCGGCCAGCGCTGCGCGCGCCTGTGGGTGGCGGGCCATCTCACGGCGGGTCCAGTACGGGCGGCGGTCGGCGAGATCGGACGGCAGGGCGTGCAGCGGCACACGGAAGTTCGCGTCCGCGCGCCGGCGGGCGTCGAACTGCGGCTCGTAGTAACCGGTGACGAGGCCGTCGCGCCGGCCATCGGGCGCCTCGATCCGGTACGGCTGCAGCCGCTCGAGCAGGAAGCGGCGCGCCGCTTGCTCGTCCGGCGGCGGCGTCAGCAGCGCCTGCGCGCACAGCTCGGACCAGCCGGGCGGCGCGTGCTGGCAACTCGAGAGCAAGGCCGGCCAGGCCTGCAGCAGCCGGTCGTCGGACCAGCCCGGCAACTCGCCCCAGCCCACCGGCAGCCAGCGCGATCGTGCGGTGGCCAACGGCACCGCAGGTGCTGGCGCGGGCGTCGCGACAGCAGGGGGCGGTGCCGTCACCACCGGGGGCGGCACGCTGCAGCCGACCAGGCCCCCCACCGCTCCTAGAATGAACACCGACGCCGCGGTGGCAAGCAGGACGACGGGCGACCGGAACGACATGTGGTTGATTGTGCTGGAGGCCCTGGCGGCACTGGTCGTGCTGCTGCTGATCGTCTGGTGGACGATGTTTTCCGGCCGGCCACGCGGCGAGCGCCGCGACGACCGGCCCTGA
>JBDTUO010000366.1:0-3483 GCA_040007675.1 Rubrivivax sp. | reverse complement strand
CGCGAGGCCTATGCGACGGCGCACCGCATCGCGGCCGGCGCGCCGCTCGTTGCGCGCTGGCACAAGCGCTTCGTGCGCCAGCTCGCCGCCGGCGCCCCGTTGACCGAGGCCGAGCGCGACGAAGCCTACGTCTGCTACGACAGCGAGGACTTCCGGCGCGGGGTCGCGGCTTTCCTGGGCCGGCAGCCGCCTGACTTCGTCGGCCGATGAGCACCGGCGCGCTGCCGCCGTCCGGCCTGCGGGGCCCGCTCGACGGCCTCGTCGTGCTGGAGCTGGCGCAGATCATGGCCGGGCCGAGCTGCGGCGCGCTGCTCGCCGACCTCGGCGCCGACGTCATCAAGGTCGAGCGTCTGCCCGGCGGCGACGACACCCGGCGCTACGCCGAGCCGAGCGTCAACGGCGAGTCGGCCGCGTTCATGATGATGAACCGCAACAAGCGCGGCATCGCGGTGGACCTGAAGACCGACGGCGGGCGGCGGGTGCTGCAGCGCCTGGCGGCCGCCGCCGACGTGCTGGTCGAGAACTACCGGCGCGGTGCGCTCGATCGCCTCGGTCTGGGTTTCGACGCCGTGCACGCGCTGAACCCGGCGCTGATCTACTGCTCGATCTCCGGCTACGGCCGCACCGGCCCGGCGGCCGACAAGGGCGGCTTCGACCTCGTGGCCCAAGGCGCGTCGGGGCTGATGAGCATCACCGGCGAGCCGGCCCGCCCGCCGGTGAAGGTCGGCAGCCCGGTGACGGACATCAACGCCGGACTGCTGGCGACGATCGGCATCGTCAGCGCGTACGTGCACCGCCTCAAGACCGGCCAGGGTCAGTTCGTCGACACCTCCTTGCTCGAAGCCGGCATCCACCAGACCGCGTGGCAGGCGGCGATCTTCTTCGCCACCGGCGTGTCGCCCGGCCCCGGCGGCTCGGCGCATGTGCTGGCGGCGCCGTACCAGGCCTTCCCCACCGCCGACGGCTGGATCAACATCGGCGGCGCGAACCAGGCCAACTGGGAGCGCATCGCGCGCCTCGTCGGTGCGCCGGAGCTGCTGGACGACGCCCGCTTCGCGGACAACAGCGCGCGCATGGCGAACCGTGACGCGCTCACCGAGCGCCTGGCCGAACGACTGCGCATGCGCTCGACGCCAGACTGGCTGGCCGCACTCGACGCCGCCGGCATTCCGGCCGGGCCGATCCGCAGCATCGGCGAGATGGCGGTCGACCCGCAGACGGTGGCGCGCGAGATGGTGGTGCCGCTCGAGCACCCGGTCGCCGGGCCCACCCACGCGCTCGGCGTGCCGGTCAAGTTCGGCGCCACGCCCGGTTCGGTGCGCCGCCCGGCGCCGACCTTGGGCCAGCACACGGCCGAGGTGCTGCGTGAACACGGCTTCAGCGCCGCGGAGATCGACGCGCTGGCGACCGAGGGCGCGGTGCGGCTCGGCTGACCGGGCCCGGCGGCAGGGGCGGCGACCGAAAGGAACGGCGCCGGCGCCAGCGCCGACGCCAGCGGCCGCTGCCGGCACTCGATCAATCGTAGCGCCGCGCGTCCTCGATCACCTTGCCGTCGTTCGGCAGGCTGCCGGGCTCGACCAGCGTCACCGCCGCGCGCAGCTTGGTGAGGTCGCGCAGGCTGTCGGCGACCGCGGCGGCCAGGCCCTCCGGGGGCGCGGCGCACTCGGCATGCAGCGTCATGCGGTCGTCGGCCATCTCGCCTTCGACCACCAGTCGCGCGCGGCGCACCTCAGGATGGCGCCGCATCACCTCGACCACCTGGCCCGGGTGCACGAACATGCCGCGCACCTTGGTCGTCTGGTCGGCACGGCCCATCCAGCCCTTGATGCGGCTGTGCGTTCGCCCGGTGGGGCAGGCGCCGGGCAGCAGCGCCGACAGGTCGCCGGTGCCGAATCGCAGCAGCGGGTAGTCAGGGTTCATGGCGGTCACCACGACCTCGCCGACCTCGCCGTCGGGCACCGGGTCGCCGCTGCCCGGACGCACGATCTCGACGATCACACCCTCGTCGAGCACGAGCCCCTCGCGCGCCGCGGTCTCGTAGGCGATCAGCCCGACGTCGGCCGTACCGTAGCTCTGGTAGGCCTCGATGCCGCGCCCGCGCAGCGCATCGCGCAGCGACGGCGGGAAGGCCTCGCCGCCGACGGAGGCCTTCACCAGCGACGGCAGCGCGAGGCCGGTCTCGTCCGCCTTCTCGAGCAGGATGCGCAGGAAGCTCGGCGTGCCGGCGTAGGCTTGCGGCCGCAGCGCCGTCATCGCCTGCAGCTGCAGTTCGGTGTTGCCGACGCCGCCGGCGAACACCGTGCAGCCGATCGCCATCGCGCCGGTCTCCATCATCGAGCCGGCCGGCGTCAGGTGGTAGCTGAAACTGTTGTGCACCAGGTCGCCCGCACGGAAGCCGGCGGCGAACAGCGCGCGCGCGAAGCGCCAGTAGTCCGGCGCCAGGCCTTCGGGTTCGTAGATCGGCCCGGGGGACTGGAACACGCGGCGCGCGCCGCGCGGAGCGGCCAGGCCGCTCCAGCCGATCGTCGCGAAGCCGCCGAACGGGTCTGCGCCGGCCGCCCGGGCAGCCTGCTGACGCGCCAGCAGGTCGCCCTTGCGCGTCACCGGCAGCGTTGCCAGCGCCGCCCGCGAGTTGATCGACGCGGCGTCGACGCCATCGAGCCCCGGAGCCTGCGCCGGTGCGCGCTGCGCCTGCGCCACCAGCACCGGCAGCAGTGCGGCCTCGGCCGCGGACCGGGCGGCCGGGTCACGCGTCTCGAGGGCGTCGTAGAACTCGCGCGGGCTGCTGTTCGTCATTCGTCGCGCTCCCAGCGCGGCAGCCGCTGGCGCACGTCGTCGACGAAGCGGCGCAGCGCCGCCGCGTTCGTGATCGGATGGTCCGACCACTCGGTCGCGCGCGCCGGCCGGCGTGCGAGCCGCGCGTCGATGCGGCCATCGGCGGCGGCGAGTTCGATCACGCTCTGCCCCCGGACCTCGAAGCGTGCTCCGGCGCCGCTTTCGGCCAATGGCTTGAGTTCGCGCAACTGGCGCCGCAAGGCCACCAGCGACGCCGCGGCATCGAACGGCGGCGGCGCCGGGACGGCCCAGGTGTCGATGGCGTCGTCGGCCATGGTGGGCAGCCCTAGGCCAGCCAGCGCTTGCGGCGCTTGTAGCTCTTGACGTCGCGAAAGCTCTTGCGGTCGCCGCCATCCCGGGAGCCGCCGGTGCCGAGGTAGAACTCCTTGACGTCCTCGTTCTCGCGCAGCGCCTTGGCCTCGCCGTCCATCATGATGCGGCCGTTCTCGAGGATGTAGCCGTAGTCCGAGTAGCGCAGCGCCAGGTTGGTGTTCTGCTCTGCGAGCAGGAAGGTGACGTGCTCCTTCTGGTTCAGGTCCTTGACGATCTCGAAGACCTCCTCGACCAGCTGCGGCGCCAGGCCCATGCTCGGCTCGTCGAGCAGCACCATCTTCGGGTTGGCCATCAGCGCGCGGCCGATCGCGCACA
>JBDTUO010000365.1:0-3504 GCA_040007675.1 Rubrivivax sp. | reverse complement strand
CGTGCTGGGCGCGATGGAGACCGGCTACCAGCGCGGCAAGATCCAGGAAGAGAGCATGCACTACGAGATGCTCAAGCACACCGGCGAGTACCCGATCGTGGGCGTCAACACCTTCCGCAACCCGCACGGCGATGCCGTGGCCGAGTCGCTGGAGCTGGCGCGCTCGACCGAAGAGGAGAAGCGCTCGCAACTGCAGCGGCTTGCCGATTTCCATGCACGCCACGCGGCCGAATCGCCGGTGGCGTTGCAGAAGCTGCAGGCCGCGGTGATCGACAACCGCAACGTGTTCGAGGTGCTGATGACCGCGGTGCGCTGCTGCTCGCTCGGTCAGATCACGCAGGCCTTGTTCGAGGTCGGCGGGCAGTACCGGCGCAGCATGTGACGTCGGGCATGCGGCGCCGCGCCGGCAATGCATGAGCGTCATCCGCGCCTCACCGAGGCGGCATACGATCGGCGCATGACCATCTACTGGCTGCGCCACGGCGAAACCGCGCTGAACGCAGCGCGCGTGCTGCAGCCCGAAGAGACGCCGCTGTCGGCGCGCGGGCGCCTGCAGGCACGGGCGGCGGCGCGCCGGCTGGCCGGGATGAAGCCGGCGGCGCTGCTCAGCAGCGACCTGCCGCGCGCACGCGAGACGGCGGAGGCCGTCGCCGCCGCGACCGGCCTGCCGCTGCGGCTCGAACCGCTGCTGCGCGAGCGCAACTTCGGCGCCTTGCGCGGGCTGGCCTACGACACGCTGGAGTTCGACCCGCTGGCGATGCACGCGGCACCGCCCGACGGCGAATCGCGCGCCGAGTTCCTCGAACGGGTCGCCCGCGCCTGGGCCGCGGTGGCTGCCGCCCGCGCCGCTTGCGGTGGCACGCTGCTGGTCGTGTCGCACGGCCTCCTGATCCACGCGGCGCTCGATGCCCACGCGGGCTGGCACGACGGCCTGACCTTGCCGCACCGGCTGGCCAACACCTCCGTCTCGGCCGTCGACGCCGAACCGCCGCACCGGGTGCGCCTCGTCGACGACACCAGCCACCTCACCGGCGTGCTCGGCGACGACGTGCAGGCCTTGTCCGGCGGATGATGCCGGCGCCCATGCGTTCATAGCCACGACAGGACAAGCTCCCCCATGACGCCACTCCGACCGCTCGGCCGCTCCGGCCTTCAGGTAGCCCCGCTCGTGCTGGGCGGCAACGTCTTCGGCTGGACCGCCGACGAGGCAACCTCGTTCGCCGTGCTCGATGCGTTCGTCGACGCCGGCTTCAACCTGATCGACACCGCCGACATCTACTCGACCTGGGGCCCGGGCCACGTGGGCGGCGAGTCGGAGACCGTGATCGGGCGCTGGCTGAAGCACAGCGGCAAGCGCGACCGCGTGCTGATAGCGACCAAGGTCGGCAAGCCGATGGGGACCGCCGGCAGCGGGGAGGGTGGCCGCAGCGGGCTGTCGCCGCGCTGGATCCGGCAAGCGGTCGAGGATTCGCTGCGCCGCCTGCAGACCGACCACATCGACCTCTACCAATCGCACGACGACGACACCGCCACACCGATGGCCGAGACGCTCGGTGCCTACGCGGACCTGATGCGCGCCGGCAAGGTGCGCGCGATCGGGGCGTCGAACTTCAGCGCCGCGCGGCTCGCCGAAGCCCTCGCCACCAGCGCGACCGAAGGCCTGCCGCGCTACGAGAGCCTGCAGCCGCACTACAACCTGATCGAGCGCGCCGGCTACGAGGCCGAGCTCGAACCGCTGTGCCGGCGCGAGCAGCTCGGCGTCATCAACTTCTTCGGCCTCGCGCGCGGCTTCCTCACCGGCAAGTACCGCACGGAGGCGGACCTCGGCAAGAGCGCGCGCGGCGCCGGCGTCAAGGCCTACCTGAACCCGCGTGGCCTGCGCATCCTGGGCGCGCTGGACCACGCGGCCACGGCGCTCGGCGCGACGCCGGCGCAGGTCGCACTCGCCTGGCAGATGGCGCGCCCCGGGCTGACCGCGCCGATCGCCAGCGCGACCTCGGTCGTGCAGCTGCAGGAGCTGCTCGGCGCGGCGCGGGTCGTGCTGCCGCCCGAGACGATCGCCGCGCTCGACGCCGCGAGCACCTGAACGATCCCCACCCGGCGTTCCGCCTGGCCTGCCCGCACCTTCGCCATATCGCACCTGCGCACCCTTCCATGCTGACCCCGCCGTTCATCGCCCCCGCCCGCTTCGACGACCCGGCTGCCGCACTGGCGCAGGTGCGCCGCATCTACGACGCCAGCGTCGAGCATTTGCGTCAGGCGCTGCAGCGCTACGTCGGCGGCGAGGCGCTGGCTGGCCACGTGCGGGCCTGCTACCCCTTCGTGCGCGTGCACACCGACACCGTCGCGCGCGCCGACTCGCGCCTCGCGTACGGTTTCGTGTCCGGTCCCGGCACCTACGAGACGACGGTGACGCGGCCCGACCTGTTCGGTGAATACCTGGCTGACCAGTTCGGGCTGCTGATGGCCAACCACGGCGTCTCGCTCGAGGTCGGCACGTCCACGCAGCCGATCCCGGTGCATTTTTCGCTCGCCGACAACGACCAGCTCGCAGGCAGCATCGACGCCGACCGGCGGCTGCGCATGCGCGACCTGTTCGACCTGCCCGACCTCGCGGCGATGGACGACGGCATCGCCAACGGCACCTACGACGCGCCGCCGGGCGCCGCGCAGCCGCTGGCGCTGTTCACCGCGCCGCGTGCCGACTACTCGTTGCACCGGCTGCGCCACTACACCGGTACCGCGCCCGAGCACTTCCAGAACTTCGTGCTGTTCACCAACTACCAGTTCTACATCGACGAGTTCGTGCGCCTGGGGCGCACCCAGATGGCCGCCGGCGGCGACGGTTACAGCGCCTTCGTCGAACCCGGTCCGGTGGTCAGCCTGGCCGGCGGTGCGCCGGCCGGCACCCCGCCGCCGCGCCTGCCGCAGATGCCGGCCTACCACCTCGTGCGCCCGGACCGGGCCGGCATCACGATGGTCAACATCGGTGTCGGCCCGGCGAATGCAAAAACCATCACCGACCACATCGCGGTGCTGCGCCCGCACGCCTGGCTGATGCTCGGCCACTGTGCCGGGCTGCGCAACTCGCAGCAGCTCGGCGACTACGTGCTGGCTCACGGCTACGTGCGCGAGGACCATGTGCTCGACGAGGAGCTGCCGCTGTGGGTGCCGATCCCGGCGCTGGCCGAGGTGCAGGTGGCGCTCGAGCAGGCGGTCGCGGACGTCACGCAGCTCGAGGGCTACGAGCTCAAGCGCCTGATGCGCACCGGCACCGTCGCCAGCACCGACAACCGCAACTGGGAACTGCTGCCGGCACGCAACGTCACGACGACGCCGGAGCGCCGCTTCAGCCAGAGCCGCGCCATCGCGCTGGACATGGAAAGCGCGACGATCGCGGCCAATGGATTTCGTTTCCGCGTGCCTTACGGCACGCTGCTGTGCGTGTCCGACAAGCCGCTGCACGGCGAGATCAAGCTGCCCGGCATGGCCAACACCTTCTAC
>JBDTUO010000364.1:0-3519 GCA_040007675.1 Rubrivivax sp. | reverse complement strand
CGCTAACCCATTGTCTTACTTGGTCGGGGTGACACGATTCGAACGTGCGACCCACTGCTCCCAAAGCAGTTGCGCTACCAGGCTGCGCCACACCCCGACGGGACTCATTCTACGGGTGCGGGCAACGCAAGCTGGCGGGCCACCGCGGCGCACTGCTGGATGTGCTGCTCGCAGACGTACTTCAGCGCGCCGTAGGTGAGCGCGGCAGACACCGCCTGGCCGGCGATCGGCACGTACTTGGCCACCTGCTGCGTCGTCAGGCGAACGCCGACCAGCTTCAGCAAGCGCAGCACGAGTTCGCGCGTCACGACCTTGCCGACCACGAGGCCGCTTCCGGTGCTCAGCGCCTTGTAGACGACGAGCTGGCGCTCGGGCGCGAGCTGCTCGATCTGCTCGGGTGCCAGGCCGAAGGCGTCGTTGATCTTCGGCAGCAGCTTGACCAGCAGGCCGATGTCGGTGACCCAGTCGAGTCCGGGCACCGGCACCATCGCGACGCCGGCCGCGATCAGCGCCCGCTGCCCGACCATGCGACGGCAGCGCTCGACGATGAGCTGCACCGCGTCGTCCGGCGCGGGAGCGCGCCGCAGCCGCTGGAGCGGATTCATCGTGTGCCCTGCGGCGCGTGGTCGAGCACGACGATGCCGTCGGCGTCGGCGACCAGGTGGTCACCCGGCCTCACCCAGACCTGCTGGATCTGCAACGGCACGTCGACCTCACCCGGATGCAGTCGCTCGGTCGGCAGCGGAACCAGCGCCAACGCGCGCAGGCCGACATCGCACGCCGCCAGTTCTGCCACATCGCGCACGGCACCGTGCACCAGCATGCCGGCCCACCCGTTGCGCGCCGCCGCGGCGGCGATGTTGCCGCCGACCAGCGCCCGGCGCAGCGAGCCGCCGCCGTCGACGACCAGCACCGCTCCGTGGCCGGGAGATTCGAGCAGCGCCTTGACGGAAGTGTTGTCCTCGAAGCAGCGCACCGTGCGCACCGGGCCGGCGAAGGCGGTGCGGCCGCCGAAGCTGGCGTAGCCCGGCGGCAGCACCCGCAACGCGCCGGTGCTGTCGCCTTTCAGCGCGTCGCACACGTCGCAGGTGGACCGGCCGGACAGGGTGGCTTCGGGCAGACTCATCGACTCAGCGCCGTCGACTGTCGCCCGTGCCCGTGATGCCGGCCCGAGTGCCTACTGCGGCGGGATGCGCAGCATCTGGCCCGGATAGATCTTGTCCGGGTCCGACAGCATCGGCTTGTTGGCCTCGAAGATGACCGGGTACTTGTTGGCATCGCCGTAGTACTGCTTGGCGATCTTCGACAGGTTGTCGCCGCTGACCACGGTGTGGTACTTGGCTTCCGGCGCCGGTGTCTTGACGGTGATCATGTCGTTGACCTTGGAAACGCCCGAGACGTTGCCGCAGCACAGCAGGATCTTCTCCTTCGTCGCCTGGTCGGCCACGGTGCCGTCGACCGTGACGGTGGCGCTCGGGGCATCGAACGCGACGTTGATGCCCGCCGTGTCGATGCCGTTGGCGGCAATGTAGTCCTTGACCGCCTTGCCGGCAGCCGCGCTCATCGCGGCGACGGCCTCCGGCGTCGGCGACGCCTTGACCTGCGCTTCGGCCGCCTTCGCCTCGCTACCGCCGAACAGCTTTTCGCCGGCTTCCTTGATGAAACTCATCAGACCCATGACAGACCTCTTGTGTGGTTGGGAATGTCCGACTGTAGCTTGCGGGTCGTCAGGCGCCTCGGCCGCGCGCCTCAGCGGCCGCGCGGATCTTGGTCAAGCTCGTGCGGGTCGTGCTGACGTCGGTGTCGAGCTTCAGGTGCATCAGGCCCGGGCGGTCTGCCGCCAGCAGCTCGCGCAGCGCGGGCTCGAAGGCCTCGGTGCGATCCACCGTCACCGCCTGCCAGCCATAGGCGCGCGCCAGCGCCGCGAAGTCCGGATTGAACAGGTCGCTGCCGCTGACCCGGCCCGGGTAGTCACGCTCCTGGTGCATGCGGATCGTGCCGTAGCTGCCGTTGTCCACCACCAGACTGATCAAGCGGCCGGCCCCGCGGCCGGCGCCGTAACCGGTGGCCGTCGCCAGCTCCTGCCCCGTCATCAGGAAGTCGCCGTCGCCCGCCACGTTGACCACCGTGCGCTGCGGGTACAGCAGCGCAGCCGCAACCGCGGCCGGCACGCCGTAGCCCATCGCGCCCGAGGTCGGCGCGAGCTGCGTTCGGCCATGGTGCTGCAGTCCGGGGTACCGCACGTAGCGGTGCAGCCAGCCGCTGTAGTTGCCGGCCCCGTTGGTGTAGATGGTGTCCTCGGGCACCAGGCGCTGCAGCGTCTTCATGGCCACCGCGAGGTCGAGCGGCGCCACGGGCGGCGCCTCGTGGTTGGCCACGTAGTCGGCGCCGGCCGCACGGGTCCAGTCGGCCCACGGCAGCGCGGGCGGCGCCGTCAGCGCCTCCAACGCACGAGCGGCAGCGCCCATGCCGGCCTGCACCAGCAGGTCCGCGCTGTAGACGCGGCCGAGCTCCTCGGGCCCGGGATGGATGTGGATCAGCTGCTGCGCGGGCCGCGGCGGCGTCAACAGCGTGTAGCCGCCGGTCGTCATCTCGCCCAGGCGCACGCCGAGCGCGATGATCAGGTCCGCCTCGCGCACGCGCGCCGCAAGCTTCGGGTTGATGCCGATGCCGACGTCGCCGGCGTACTGCGGGTGCCGGTTGTCGAACGTGTCCTGAAAGCGGAAACCGCAGCCCACCGGCAGTTGCCACTGTTCGGCGAAGCGCTGCAGCGCCGCTGCCGACGCCGCATCCCAGCCCGGGCCGCCCGCGATGACGAAGGGCCGGCGCGCCGCCAGCAGACGCTCGCGCAACTCGCGCAACGCGTCCGGCGACGGCCAGGCGATGGCGGGGTCGACACGCGGCAACACCGGCGCGTCGGTCGGCGCGGCCAGCATGTCTTCCGGCAGCGCCAGCACGACCGGTCCGGGCCGCCCCTGCAGCGCCGTGTGGAAGGCGCGCGCCACGTACTCCGGGATGCGGTCCGGGTCGTGCACCTCGGCCACCCACTTGGCCAGGCCGAGCGTGCCGGGGCCGAACATCTGGCGGTAGTCGAGCTCCTGAAACGCCTCGCGATCGCGCTGTTCGCTCGCGACCTGGCCGACGAACAGCACCATCGGCGTCGAGTCCTGGAACGCCGTGTGCACGCCGATGCTGGCGTTCGTCGCGCCGGGTCCGCGGGTCACGAAGCACACCCCCGGTCGGCCGCTCAACTTGCCCTGCGCCTCGGCCATGAAGGCGGCGCCACCTTCCTGCCGGCAGGCGATGAAACGGATCGCGGCACGGTGTTCGTGCAGGCCGTCGAGCACGGCGAGAAAACTCTCGCCGGGCACGCCGAAGGTGGTGCCTATGCCCTGCGCGATCAGCGCTTCGACGAGCGCGTGGCCGGCGGGTCGGGTCGCGTGGCGGGTGGCGGACGGGGCAACAGCAGCGGATGGCATCGGTCGACGGCGGCGTGAGGCGCCGCGGCAAGGTCGTTGG
>JBDTUO010000363.1:0-3533 GCA_040007675.1 Rubrivivax sp. | reverse complement strand
GCCACGGGGCCCGGGTCGGCCAGGCCGGTGGTCTCGATGACGACGCGGTCGAACGCGAGCTCGCCCTTGCGCCGCTTCTCGGCCAGATCCGCCAGCGTCGAGCGCAGGTCCTCGCGGATCGTGCAGCAGACGCAGCCGTTGTTCATCTGGATGATCTGCTCGCCGGTCTCGCTGACGAGGATGTCGGTGTCGATGTTCTCCTCGCCGAACTCGTTCTCGATCACGGCGATCTTCTGGCCGTGGGCTTCGGTCAGCACGCGCTTGAGCAGCGTCGTCTTGCCGGCGCCGAGGAAGCCGGTGAGGATGGTGGCGGGGATCAGGCCGTTCATGGGGTGGGCAGCGTTGGGGGAAGAAGGCCGGGGATCGGAGTCGCGGGGGCACCGCGACGTCCGGTAGCGCTGTCGACGGCAGTGCGCGCAGCACCCGTCGCGCCCCGGAACATGGGGGCCGGGCACTGTGTTTCAAGCGCCGGTCCCTGTCAAGCGAGTGGGGTATTCTCTTGCCCACCTCCACTGCCGACACCGTCGCCCGTGTCCGACCCGCACCCTGCTCGGCCCCCGCGCCAGGGATCATCCCCTGCCGCCAGCGCCGACAAGCGATCGCTGTTCGAGCGCATCGTCGAATTCATCGGCCACGGGCCGGACAGCAAGGACGAGCTGATCCGCACGCTCGCCGACGCGGAGAACCGCGAGCTGATCGAACCCGAGTCGCGCCTGATGCTCGAAGGCGTGCTGCGCATGGCCGACATGAGCGCCGGCGACGTCATGGTGGCCGCGCCGCGCATGGACCTGCTGGACATCGACTGGGTCTACGAGCAGTTGCTGGCGCAGGTGATACAGACCGCGCACTCGCGCTTCCCGGTCTACCAGGGCCAGCGCGACAACGTGATCGGCATCCTGATGGCCAAGGACCTGCTGAAGCTGCAGCGCGCGCCTGAGCTGAGCCTGCGCACGCTGCTGCGGCCGGCCGTCTTCGTGCCCGAAAGCAAGCGGCTCAACGAGCTGCTGCGCGACTTCCGCTCCAACCGCAACCACCTCGCGATCGTGATCGACGAGTTCGGCAACACCGCCGGGCTGATCACGATCGAGGACGTGCTGGAGGAGATCGTCGGCGAGATCGAGGACGAGTTCGACGAGCAGGAGGCTGCCGTCAGCGGCATCGTCACGCTTGCCGACGGCACCCATCGCGTGGCCGGCGACACCGAGATCGTCGACGTCAACGCGGCCTTCGGCACCACGCTGCCGGAACAGGACTTCGACACCATCGGCGGCCTGGTCGCGCACGAGCTCGGCCGCGTGCCGCGCCGCGGTGAGCAGGTCGACAGCGGCCCGCTGCGTTTCCAGGTCATGCTCACCCGCGGCGGGGCGGTGCGCTGGTTCCGCGTCAAGCGCCGCCCGGGCGGCGACGAGCCGGTGTCGGAAAGCGACGGCGGCTGAATGCCGCCGCGCCGCTGATGGCGCCGCCCGCGCCACGTGCCGATCGCGCGCTGCGCGCGCTGCAGCCCCGCGATCTGGTGCTGGCGCCGGCCCTCGGCGCGCTGCAGACGCTGGCCTTCGTCTACACGCGCGCCGGTGGCTGGCTGTTGCCGCTGGCTGGCGCGGCCTGGCTCGCGTGGCGCGCGGCGCGGGCGTCGCCGGCGGGCGCGGCCTTGCTCGGCGGGCTGTACGGCGCGGCCTGGATCGGCGCCGGCACCTGGTGGCTCTACATCAGCCTGCATCGCTACGGCGGGCTGGCAGCGCCGCTCGCGGTGGTCGCGGTGGCCCTGCTGGCACTTGCGCTGTCGACCTACCTGGCGCTGGCAATGGGCGCATTCGCGCACTGGCGGCAGGGGTGGGCAGCGACCGATGTGCCGCTGTTCGCCGGCGGGTGGCTGCTGGCCGAGCTCGCGCGCGGCGTCTGGTTCACCGGTTTCCCGTGGGTCGCGAGCGGCTACGCCCAGGTCGATGCTCCCCTCGCGGCGCTGGCGCCGTGGGCGGGCGTGTACGGCATCGGCGCGGTCGGCGCCGCGCTCGCTGCCGCCGCCGCCAGCGGCTGGCGCGGCGTGGCGGTCGCGGCGGTGGTGCTGGCAGGGCTCGCGGTGCTCGGCCCGCCGTCGTTCACGACCTCGACCGGACGGCTGTCGGTGGCCCTGCTGCAGACCGGGGTCGCGCAGGAGCGCAAATTCGACGTCGACGCGCTGCCGCGCACCCTGGCCGACGTCGCGCAGGACCTGCGCGCCGCCGACGCCGCGCTGGTGGTGGCCCCCGAGACCGCGGTGCCGCTGCTGCCGGAGCAGCTCGACACGCTGGCGCCCGGCTACCGCGACGCGCTGGCCGCGCACTTCGAGCGGCCGGGGCGCGCGGCGCTGGTCGGCGTGCCGCTCGGTGACCCGGTGCGCGGCTACACGAACTCGGTGATCGGCTGGTCGGACGGCGTGCCTTACCGCTACGACAAGCACCACCTGGTGCCTTTCGGTGAATTTGTGCCGACCGGATTTCGCTGGTTCATCGCGTTGATGGACATCCCGCTCGGCGACTTCGCGCGCGGCGCGGTGGCGCAGCCGTCGTTCGTGGTCGGCGCCCAGCGCGCCGCACCCAACGTCTGCTACGAGGACCTGTTCGGCGAGGAGCTCGCGCGCCGCTTCGTCGACCCGGCGCGGGCGCCGACGCTGCTCGTCAACGTCAGCAATATCGGCTGGTTCGGCGACACCTGGGCGATTCCGCAGCACCTCAACATCTCGCGCCTGCGCAGCCTGGAGCTGCAGCGCCCGATGCTGCGCTCGACCAACACCGGCGCGACGGCGGTGGTGGACCACCGCGGTGTCGTGACCGCGCAACTGAAGCCGCTGGAACGCGGCGTGCTGCGTGCCGAGGCCGAGGGCCGCGACGGCCTCACCCCGTTCGCCCGCTGGGCCGGAGCGGCGGGCCTGTGGCCGCTGTGGATCGCCGGCGTGGTGCTCGCGCTGCCGGCGCTCGTGGCCAGCCGGGCTCGCCGGCGGTCCGGTCAGCGCGGCGGGTCGCAGGGTGCCCCCTAAAATCCGGCGCAGCCGCCTTCCGATCGCACCCACCCTCGCATGCTGAGCTTCCAGCAGATCATCCTCAAGCTGCAGTCCTACTGGGACGCGCAGGGCTGCGCGCTGCTGCAGCCGCTCGACATGGAAGTCGGCGCCGGCACCAGCCACACCGCCACCTTCCTGCGCGCGCTCGGGCCCGAGCCGTGGAAGGCCGCGTACGTGCAGCCCAGCCGTCGCCCGAAGGACGGCCGCTATGGCGACAACCCGAACCGGCTGCAGCACTACTACCAGTACCAGGTGGTGCTGAAGCCGGCGCCGGCCGACATCCTGGACCTCTACCTCGGCAGCCTCGAAGCGCTCGGCTTCGACCTGACGACGAACGACGTGCGCTTCGTCGAGGACGACTGGGAGAACCCCACGCTCGGCGCCTGGGGCCTCGGTTGGGAGGTCTGGCTCAACGGCATGGAGGTGACGCAGTTCACCTATTTCCAGCAGGTCGGCGGCATCGACTGCCGGCCGATCACCGGCGAGATCACCTACG
>JBDTUO010000362.1:0-3535 GCA_040007675.1 Rubrivivax sp. | reverse complement strand
GCGTCACGCTGCGGCCGGTGACGAGGTCGACCGCGTCGAGCGACTCGAAGCGGTCCTGCAGCTCGACGCCATAGGCGCCGATGTTCTGCACCGGCGCGGCGCCGACACAACCCGGGATCAGCGCCAGGTTCTCCAGCCCCGGCAGCCCCTGCGCGAGGGTCCATTCGACGACGCCGTGCCAGTCCTCGCCGGCGCCGAACTCGACGATCACGGCATCGGCGGTCTCGGCGACCACGCGTCGGCCGGCGACCTCGACCTTCAGCACGACGCCGGGCGGGTCGCGGCTGAGCACGAGGTTGCTGCCGCCGCCGAGCACGAACTTCGGCAGCCGGCCGATCTCGGGGTCGTCGAGCACGCGCCGCACGTCGGCGTCTTCGTGCACCCGAACCAGACGCCATGCGACCGCCGGCAGCCCGAAGCTGTTCAGCGTGCGCAGGCTGACCTGGCGCTCGACGTCGATCGGGCTCGCGGTGTGAGACATGCGGCGATTCTGCGGCACCCACGGGCGCGCCCGGCTGGCACAATGGACCTCGTTTCCTGCCCCCTTGCGCCACGCCCTGCCATGCCGAGCTTCGATGCCGTCGTCCAGCCCAACCTGGTCGAGTTGCGCAATGCGATCGAACAGGCGAACAAGGAAGTCGGCAACCGCTTCGATTTCAAAGGCTCCGACGCACGCGTCGAGTGGTCCGACGTGTCACCGCAGGATCGCAGCCTCACGCTGTTCGCCGACAGCGATTTCCAGCTCGATCAGGTGCGCGAGGTGCTGTTGTCCAAGCTCGCCAAGCGCAGCGTGGACGTGCGGTTCCTGGACTTGACGGCCAAGCCGGTCAAGTTGGGCGGCGACAAGCTCAAGCTGCCGCTGGCCGTCAAGTCGGGGGTCGACGCCGCGACCGCGAAGAAGATGCAGACCGCGCTGAAAGGCAGCAAGCTGAAGGTGCAGGCGGCGATCCAGGGTGACGCCGTGCGCGTCAGCGGGGCCAAACGAGACGAGCTGCAGGCGGCGATGGCGCTGCTGCGCCAGACCGTCGACACGCTGCCGCTGTCGTTCGAGAACTTCCGCGACTGAGCCCGGCGTGCGCCGACGCGAGCTGCTCCGCGCCGGCCTCGGCGCGAGCGCGCTGGCCAGCGCGGCGCCGCCCGCGCGTTCGCAGGCGCGCCAGGTCGCGCTTGCCGGCCGCATGGGCGCCAAGGCGCTGCTGGTGATCGACGGCCAGCCGGCGCTGCTCGCCGCCGGCGAGGCGCGCTCCGGTGTGCGGCTGCTCGCGCTCGAAGCTGACGACCGCGCCCGCGTCGAGTGGGACGGTCGCAGCGTCAGCCTCCGGCTCGGCGCGGCGCCAGTGGCGCTGGGCGGCTCCGCGGACACCCGCAGCGGGCGGCGGGAGGTCGTGCTCGCGGCCGGGCCGGGCGGTCACTTCCTCGGCAGCGGCGCGATCAACGGCCGGCCGGTGCAGTTCATGGTCGACACCGGCGCGACGGTGGTCGCGCTCAGCCGCGCCGAGGCCGTGCGCCTGCGGCTGGACCTGTCCGGCGCGCGCCCGGTCGCGCTGTCCACCGCCAACGGCGTCGTCGCCGCGCAGCAGCTGACGCTGAGCGCGGTCACGCTCGGTGACGTCACGGTGGCCAACGTGCGCGCCGTCGTCGTGCCGGCGCCGATGCCGCATGTGCTGCTCGGCAACAGCTTCCTGCAACGCTTCCAGATGCGGCGCGAGAACGACGTCATGCGGCTCGAGCTGCGGTAACTCCGCCGAGCCAGCGGTCGCCGAGGCCGAGCAGCGTCGCGACGCCGAGCGCCGCGAACAGCAGTGCCGCCAGGCCGCGCACGAGCCGGACCGGCAGGCGGTGCGCGAGCCGATCGCCGAGCAGGACTGCCGGCACGTTGGCCAGCAGCATGCCGAGCGTGGTGCCGATCACGACCGCTGCGAGCGCCTCGAAGCGCGCGGCCAGCGCGATGGTGGCGATCTGCGTCTTGTCACCCATCTCGGCGAGGAAAAACGCCACCAGCGTGACGACGAAGACGCCGCCGTGCGTGCGGGGGGTGTCGCGCTCGTCGAGCCGGTCCGGCACCAGGATCCACGCCGCCATCGCCAGGAAGCCGAGCCCGAGCCCCCAGCGCAGCGTGTCGGGCCCGAGCCAGCGCGCCAGCCCCACGCCGACGAGGCCAGCGGCGGCGTGGTTGGCGAGCGTTGCCAGCAGGATGCCGAGCACGATCGGCACCGGCCGCCGAAACCGCGCCGCGAGCAGCAACGCGAGCAGTTGCGTCTTGTCGCCGATCTCGGCGAGCGCGACCACGCCGGTGCTGACGAGCAGGGCTTGCATGGTCTGTGTCGCAGGGTTGGCAGGGCGCCGGCACCGGGTTCGGCGCGGCGGCCGCGATGCTAACCGCCGGCGCTGTCCCGGGCTGGACAGCCGCCGCCGAACGAGCGTGCTAAAACGCGGGCGTCGCCATCCGGACCACGCCCATGGACCTGAACTTCACCCCTGAGGAACTCGCGTTTCGCGACGAGATCCGCGCCTGGGTACGCGCGCATCTGCCGCAGGAGATCAGCACCAAGGTCCACCAGGCGCAGCGTCTGACGCGCGACGACCTGCAGCGCTGGGCCAAGATCCTCGGCGCCAAGGGCTGGCTGGGCTGGGGATGGCCGACGCAGTTCGGCGGCCCGGGCTGGAGCGCGGTGCAGAAGCACCTGTTCGAGGAGGAATGTGCGCTCGCCGGCGCGCCGCGCGTGATCCCGTTCGGCCCGGTGATGGTGGCCCCGGTGATCATGACTTTCGGCAGCCCGGAGCAGCAGGAGCGCTTCCTGCCCGGCATCGCCAGCGGCGAAGTCTGGTGGAGCCAGGGTTACAGCGAGCCGGGTGCGGGCTCGGACCTCGCGAGCCTGAAGACGCGCGCCGAACGTCGCGGCGACACCTATGTCGTCAACGGCCAGAAGACCTGGACCACGCTCGGCCAGTACGGCGACTGGATCTTCTGCCTGGTGCGCACCAGCACCGAGGGCAAGCCGCAGACCGGCATCAGCTTCCTGCTGATCGACATGAAGAGCCCCGGCATCACGGTGCGGCCGATCGTCATGCTCGACGGCGAACCCGAGGTCAACGAAGTCTTCTTCGACAACGTCGTCGTGCCGGCCGAGAACCTGATCGGCGAGGAGAACAAGGGCTGGACCTACGCCAAGCACCTGCTGAGCCACGAGCGCACCAACATCGCCGACGTCAACCGCGCGAAGCGCGAGCTGGAGCGCCTGAAGCGGCTGGCGAAGGCCGAGGGCCTGTGGGACGACACCCGCTTTCGTGACCAGATCGCCCTGCTCGAGGTCGACATCGTCGCGCTCGAGATGATGGTGCTGCGCGTGCTGTCGGCCGAGAAGGGCGGCAAGCAGAGCCTGGACGTCGCCGGCCTGCTGAAGATCCGCGGCAGCGAGATCCAGCAGCGCTACACCGAGCTGATGATGCTGAGCGGCGGCCCGTACAGCCGCGCCTTTGTGCACGAGGCGATGGACGCCGGCTGGCAGGGCGAGCACGTGGGTGCGGCGCACAT
>JBDTUO010000361.1:0-3556 GCA_040007675.1 Rubrivivax sp. | reverse complement strand
GAACAGCGGGTGCTGCGGATGCCAGGTCTGCAGCCACATCTCGCTCGTGTCGGCATGCGCGCGGTCGCGGCCGGCGCGGCCTGCCGCCTGCATCAGCAGCGCGAACAGCCGCTCCGGGGCGCGGAAGTCGCTCGCGAACAGCGCGCCGTCGGGGTCCACCGCGGCGACCAGCGTGACGCGGCGGAAGTCGTGCCCCTTGGCCACCATCTGGGTGCCGACCAGCACGTCGACCTCGCCGGCGTGCACCGCCGCGAGCTGGGCCTGCAGCGCGCCGGCGCCGCGGGTGCTGTCGGCGTCGATGCGGCCGATGCGCGCGCCGGCCAGCCGCGCGCCGATCTGCTCGGCGAGCTTTTCGGTGCCGCGCCCGAGCGGCGCGATGTCGAGGTTGCCGCAGTCCGGGCAGGCGCGCGGCACCCGCTCGGCGAGCCCGCAATGGTGGCAGCGCAGCGTGCGGTCCGACTTGTGGAACACCCGCCACGCGCTGCAATGCGGGCAGTCGCTCTTCCAGCCGCATGCGGCGCAGTGCAGCACGGGCGCGTAGCCGCGCCGGTTGAGCAGCAGCAGGCTCTGCTCGCCGCGCGCAATGCGCTGCTCGATCGCCGCCAGCAGCGGCGGCGCGAGCGCGCTGCGCTGCATCACTTCACGCGGCAGCCGGTTGAGGTCGACCACCCGCAAGCGCGGCGGCGGGCCACCGCCGACGCGCTGCGGCAGCGCGAGCCGGCGGTAGCGGCCGTCGAGCGCGTTCTGCCAGCTCTCGAGCGAGGGGGTGGCCGAACCGAGCACCACCGGCACACGTTCGAGCCGCCCGCGGTAGACCGCCAGGTCGCGCGCCGAGTAGCGCGCCCCTTCCTGCTGCTTGAACGACGGGTCGTGTTCCTCGTCGACGACGATCAGCCCCGGTCGCGGCAGCGGCGTGAACACCGCCAGCCGGGTGCCGAGCACGAGGTCGGCCTGCCCGGTCAGCGCGAGCAGCCAGTGGCGCAGGCGCTGCGCCGGCGTCAGCGCGCTGTGCAGCGCGACCAGCACCTTGCCCGGGAAGCGCTGGGCGAAGCTCGCCTCGAGCTGGGGGGTCAGGTTGATCTCGGGCACCAGCACCAGCACCTGGCGCCCGGCGTCGAGCGCCCGCTGCGCGGCGCGCAGGTAGACCTCGGTCTTGCCGGCGCCGGTGGCGCCGTGCAGCAGCCAGGTCGGCGGCGACGCGGGCGCACCGGCGTCGACTGTCGCGGCCTCGTCGACGGCGGGTGCGTGCAAGGCCTGCAGCGCCGCCGCCTGGTCGTCGGTCAGCGGGCGCAAGGGCGCGGCCGGAGCGGCGGGGTCGTCGTCCCGCAGGGGCGGGCGCAGCCGCTTGAGCCGGCGCGCGAGCAGCACGGCGTCGAGCCGCTTCAGCTCGGGCGGCAGCACCGCGAGCGCGAGTTCGCCGACCCCGCGCTGGTAGTAGCCAGCCGCGAAATCCACCAGCGCCCGCCAGGCCGAGGGCAGCGGCGGCAGCGCGTCCAGCGCCTGCTCGACCGGGCGCAATGCCGCGTCGGGCAGCGCCGCCTGCTGCTCGGCCGCCGCGTGCGGCGGTGGATCGTCCCAGACGATGCCGGCGACGATCCGTCGCCCGAGCGGCACCCGCAACAGCGTGCCGGCCGGCCAGTCGACGTCGGCGCGGTAGTCGAGCAGACCGCCCACCGCGCTGTGCTGCGGTGTCTCCAGCGCGACACGCAGCCGGCGGGGTCTGGCGTCAGTTGCGGCCGAAAGCTCTGAACTCTCTGAAGGATCCACTGTAAATCAATGATTCAGAACCGCTTTTCGGTTTGCCCACGGACACTGTGGACAACTTTGTGGGCAAACCACCGTGGGCGCCGCCAAGTGCTTGATTCTGCGCGGTCCCGGCTCCCTTGCCTCTTTCCGAGGCAGTGCGATCAATTGAGCCGAATCAACGACTTAGCGAAAGTTCGGGTGATCCCGGATGGCGGAAATGGGGCGCCGGCGGTGCAGCACTGCCGCTGGGGATAAGTCGAGGTCTGAGCGCTCACTTACCCCGCGACGACCCTCTGGCGTCGGGAATGCTCGTGCACGGCTTCGACCAGCGCACCGACGTGCGCCGGCGGCGTGTGCTGGTGAATGCCATGACCGAGGTTGAAGACGTGCCCGGCCCAGCGCCCCGCTGAATCCTGAGGTGGCCCGAAGGCGTCCAGCACCGCCACCGCTTCGCGCGCGACGACCTCCGGCGACGTGAACAGCACGGCGGGGTCGAGGTTGCCCTGCAGCGCGACGCGGTCACCGACGCGTGCCCGCGCCGACGCGAGGTTCACCGTCCAGTCGACGCCGACGACGTCCGCGCCGACGTCGGCGATGTGCTCCAGCCACCCGCCCCCGCCCTTCGTGAAGACGATCACCGGCACCGGCGCACCGTCGAGTGTCTGGCGCCGCAGCGCCTGCACCACGCGGCGCGTGTAGTCCAGGCTGAAGCGGTGGAAGGCGGCGTCGGCCAGCACGCCGCCCCAGGAGTCGAACAGCATCAGGGCCTGCGCGCCGGCGTCGACCTGGGCGTTCAGGTAGGCGGCGACGGCTTCGGCATTGATGCTCAGGATGCGGTGCATCAGGTCGGGACGCGCATACGCCATCGTCTTGACGGTGCGGTAGTCGTCGGAGCCGCCGCCCTCGACCATGTAGCACGCCAGCGTCCACGGGCTGCCGGCGAAGCCGATCAGCGGCAGCCGGCCCACGCGCTCGCCCTGCGCGTCGGTGGTGAGCAGCGCGCGCCGGATCGAGGCGACGGCGTCGAAGACATAGCGCAGCCGGTCCAGGTCCGGCACGCGCAGCGCGGCGACGGCCGCCTCGTCGCGCACCGGGCGCGCGAAGCGCGGCCCCTCGCCGGGGGCGAAGTCCAGCCCCAGGCCCATCGCATCGGGCACCGTGAGGATGTCGGAAAACAGGATCGCGGCATCGAGCGGCCAGCGTTCGAGCGGCTGCAGCGTCACCTCGGTCGCGAAGTCGGGGTTCGTCGCCAGGCCCATGAAGCTGCCGGCGCGCGCGCGCGTGGCCTGGTACTCCGGCAGGTAGCGGCCCGCCTGCCGCATCAGCCACACGGGCGTGTGCGGGGTCGGCTGGCGCAGGCAGGCGCGCAGGAAGCAGTCGTTCAGCAGGCGCGGCGGTGACGAGATCGGCATCGGCGGATTATCGGGGCCGCGCCGCCCCGGGTGCCCGGGCCGCAGCGTGCGCCGCGCGACCCTCCGGAAGCCCGGCCCGGTTACGGCTACAGTCTCGCGTTGCCAAAAGAGACCGATCGCATGCCGCCATAGCGGCGGCATGCACTTCAAGGAGGAAACGATGCGATCCATGCGAACCCTGCTGGGCCTGATGACCCTGGGCCTGGCGACGCTGCTGGGCGGCTGCGGCTACAACGACTTCCAACGCCTGGACGAGCAGGTGAAGTCGTCCTGGTCCGAGGTGCTGAACCAGTACCAGCGCCGCGCCGATCTGATCCCGAACATCGTCGCCACCGTCAAGGGTGAAGCCAGCTTCGAGCAGGACACGCTGACCAAGGTGATCGAGGCGCGTGCGAAGG
>JBDTUO010000360.1:0-3561 GCA_040007675.1 Rubrivivax sp. | reverse complement strand
TTCAGCGCCGTTCAGCGCCGGTCAGCGTCGGTCGCGTTGCGCGCGGATCGCCGCTGCGCTCTGCGTCACGATCAGCTCGACGCCCAGCTGGCCGAGTTCGACGGTCGCGCGTCGCGGGTCGCCGCGCACGCCGTCGGACGGGCCGGCGAGCATCGCCGCGCTGCGCACCAGCGCCGGGTCGAGCGCCAGCGACAGCGCAGTGTCGGCCAGGCCGGCGTGCAGACCGATCTCGGCAGCCGTGTACCCGCGCGCGCGGAGCAGCGCGGCAAAACCGCTGTCAGCCGCCTGGTAGTACTCGGGCAAGCCGAGCACGCGGCAGCGCGTGCCGGAGCTGCCACACCACGCGTGGTCCAGCCGCGCCGCGACGCGCTCGAGCGGCGCACGGTAGCCGCCGTGGTCGCCGAGGAAGACGATCGTCGTGAAGCCGTGCCGCCGCAGGCTCGCGGCGGCGCCTTCGAGTACCGCCTCGAACGCCGGATCGGGAATCGACAGCGTGCCGGCCCAGCGCATGTGCGCCTGCGGCGGATCGATCGAGCCTTCAGGCACATAGGCCATCACCGGCGCGACGACGGCGTCGCCGAGCGCGCGCGCGATGCGCTCGGCCAGCAGCGCGGCGCGCCGGTTGTGTTTGCCGAGCACCATGTGGCTGCCGTTCTGCTCGGTGCCGCCGATCGGGATCAGCACCGTGCGGGTGCCCTGCGCGATGCGCGCGCGCAACTCGGGCGAGGTCAGATCCTCGAGAGCGACGGTGTCGACGGCAGCGGCCAGCGCCGGCGGGGCGGCGACCCCACCGACGGCCGCGCTCGCCAGCGCCGCCAGCGACGCCAGCGACGCCAGCGACAGGGCGCAAACGGTGATGATCGATCGCAGGCGCAACGCCAGCCTAGTCGTTGTCGCCACCGAGCACCGAACCGAGGATGCCGCCGGCGGCGAAGCCGCCGAGCACAGATCCCTCGCCGCGGCCGCCGCCGCCGGTCTGCGGCGCGGCGGCGAAGATTCGTGACGCCAGACGCGAGAACGGCAGGCTCTGGATCCAGACCGTGCCGGGGCCGGTCATGCGGGCGAGGAACAGGCCTTCGCCGCCGAACAGCGCCGTCTTGATCTTGCCGACGAACTGGATCTCGAACGACACGCTCGGCACGTACGCGACGACGCAACCGGTGTCGACCAGCAGCGTCTCGCCGCGGCGCAGTTCGCGCTGCATCAGCGTGCCGCCCGCGTGCACGAAGGCCAGACCGTCACCGTCGAGCTTCTGCATGATGAAGCCCTCGCCGCCGAAGAAGCCGACCCCGAGGCGGCGCTGCAGCGCGATGCCGAGCGCGACACCCCGCGCCGCACACAGGAACGCGTCCTTCTGGCAGATCAGCGTGCCGCCGAGCTCGCGCAGTTGCATCGGCACGATCTTGCCGGGGTACGGTGCGGCAAAAGCAACACGTTGCCGGGTCGTGCCGCGGTTCGTGTAAATGGTGGTGAAAAGCGATTCGCCGGTCACGAGCCGCTTGCCGGCGCCGAGCAGCTTGCCGACCAGCCCGCCGGGGTTGGCCGAGCCGTCGCCGAACACGGTGTCCATGCCGATCGCGGCATCCATGAACATCATGCTGCCTGCTTCGCCGATCGCAGCTTCCCCAGGGTCGAGCTCGACTTCGACGAACTGCATCTCGGCGCCGCGAATCTCGTAGTCGACCACGTCCATGCTCATTTCGCCTGCTCCCCGTAGCGCCGCGCGCCTGACGCCATGGTACCCAAGCGGGCGACTCGACCGCAGCGCGTCCGTAGCATCCGGTTGCACGACGCGCACGACGTTTCAGCAGAATCCGTGGCATGCACGAAACTGCCTTCGGCGCCCTCGCCACCGCTTGCGGCATGCTGGTGCTGGCCATGCTGGCGCTGCTGCGTGCCGGCCTGCAGCACGGGCGGTTTCGTGGCTGGCACTGGTGGGTGGCGGCGATCGTGCTCGGCGGCGGCGGCGTCGCGCTGGCACCGTTCAGCGGCGGGCACCGTTGGGCCACCGCAGGTGTGCAGGCGATGCTGCTGAGCTGGCCGGTGCTGACGCTGATCGGCTTGCGCCGCTTCCACGGCCGTCTCGGTCTGCCCGGCAACGAACGCGCCGACTGGCTGGTGCTGGGAGGCGGCGTGATCGTCGTCGTGCTGGCGGCCGTGACGCCGCCGGACACCGTCTCGGGGCTGCTGCTGCCCGGTGCGATGACGATGCTGACGCACCTGTACGTTGCCGCCGTGATCGGCAGCAGCCGCACCGCCGAGGACGTCGGGGCGCTGCGGGTGCTGGCTGCCACGGTCGCCCTGGCCGCGCTGGTGCCGGCGCTCGGCTGGGGCGCCGGCCAGGTGCCGGCCGGCTTTGCCGGCACCGTGACGCGCGCGATGACGGCCGCGTTCTGCCTGAACATCGTCTGCTTCACGATGCTCAACCTGATGCGCGAGCGCACCGAACGTGAACTGCAAGAGTCGCGCCGGCGGCTGCGGGTGCTGGCCAACACCGACCCGTTGACGAATGTGCCGAACCGGCGCCACTTCCAGGACCTGGCGAACCGTGTGCTGCATGACGCGGCCCCGGGCCCGGACGCGCCGGTGCTGCTGCTGTTCGACGTCGACCACTTCAAGCTGATCAACGACAAGTTCGGGCACGCGGCCGGCGACCGGGCCCTGCGGCTGGTGGGGCGGTGCATGCAGGACGCGCTGCGCGCACACGACCTGGCGGGCCGGCTCGGCGGCGACGAGTTCGCGCTGCTGCTCGACGGCACCTCGATAGACCAGGCGATCCGCGTGGCCGACCGCATCGTGCGCGCGCTCCAGGACCAGTCGCCCGAGCACCGCCTGCCCTGCGTGGGCCTGAGCTTCGGCGTCGTGCAGGTGGTGGCCGGCGAGAGCGTCGACGACGCGCTGCGGCTGGCCGACCAGGCGCTGTACGAGGCCAAGCGACAGGGGCGCTCACGCGTGGTCGCGGCGGCCGGCGCGGAGGAACAACCCGTCTTCAGCGAGAGCCAGCGGCTCGGCCTGACCTGAGCGCAGCCGGGCCGCGGCAGCGGCGCCGCGATAATCGGCGCCGATGTGGCAGACGGTTTTGGCGATCGGTTCCGGCGCTGCGCTCGGCGCGATGGCTCGCTGGGGCCTGGGCCTCGGGCTCAACGCGTTGTTCCCGGCGCTGCCGCCCGGCACGCTGCTCGCCAACTGGATCGGCGGTTACCTGATCGGGCTGGCGCTGCCGGTCCTGGGCGCGCACCCCGAATGGGGCCCCGCGTGGCGGCTGTTCGTCGTCACCGGGCTGCTCGGCGGGCTGACCACCTTCTCCGCCTTTTCGGCCGAGCTCGCGCTGCTGGTGCAGCAGCAGCGCTGGACGCTGGCGGCCGGCGGCATCGCGCTGCACGTCGGCGGGTCGCTGCTGTTGACCCTGGCCGGCATGGCAACCGCCGGCGCGTGGATGCAGCGCTCGGTGGTCTGATCAGCGCGAAGGCTCGGCGCGCGTGCGGCCGAACACCACGGCCGCCGACGCAAACCGTGCCTGCGCGCCCAGGCGCTCCTCGATGCGCAACGCCGCGTTCCACT
>JBDTUO010000359.1:0-3565 GCA_040007675.1 Rubrivivax sp. | reverse complement strand
CATGCCGAACCCGCCATTCCCTCGTGAGCTCGCCTGTGACAGCGGCATTGAGGACGGACTGGCGGTAGCGCTCCACAAGTTTGCGCACCCGCTCCAGCGCGCGCTCGCCTTCGTCGATTTCGCTGAAGAGTTCTTCGATGCGGGAGACGATGCGTTCCACCTCGTTCGGCGGCGCGACAGGTACTTCAATCTGGCCGATCCGCTGCTGCCCGATGTTCCGCATCGACTCCTGGTTTCCAGTCGATAGCGCCTCCAGCTGGCGCCGGCCACCCGCAGAACGCAGAAACCACAGAACCCACGGCTTCCACTCATCGCCCATTACGAGGCGGAGGATCTTGTCGCTGAGCAAGAGCCGCTTTTCCGCGCCGTGGACCAGCACGCACGCACCTACCAACTGGACCGTGTTGGCTCGACTGAACAGGAAGTCGCCCTTGCGAATCAAGTACGACTCATTGACGCGTTCGGCATCGGTGATGGTCTTCGATTCCTGTTCGTCGTAGCGACCCCAGGTGACAGCGCTCACCTTGACAATGCCGACTTCATGATCAGCAGGCGGGCGTTCGTCGCACCTGAAGCTCTTCCCGGCCTCGATGCGAGTGAGGAGCTGCGACAGCGACACCCGCTGCCAGCCAAGGGGCAGTTCATCCCTCATGCCGCCAAAACCTCACTCAACTCATCCAGCATCCCGTTCAACTCCGTCCCGAACAATCGCCGCGCCGCCACGACGCCGCCCCAGTCGCTGAAGGGCTGGTCGCGCATCAGGTCGGCCGGCGCGATTTCCACGTTCGCCGCCAGGTAGTCCTTGATCGCCTTCAGCCACGCCATCTGCTCGTCGCTGAACTCGCGGCCTCCCTTGATCTGCCGGCCGATCCAAAGGTTGAAGCGCTGCTCGACGCGCGCCGCGTGCGGCTCCAGCACGTCCATCTGGCCGGTCGCAAAGCGCACCAGGCTGATCAGGTCGGTCAGCACCTTGTCGCTGGGCGCGCCGCGCACCAATGTGGCGTTCAGCCGCTTGTAGGCCTGCCACACATCGGCTGTAGTCAGGTGCTGCGGCGGGTCGGCCAGCTTGCTCGCCAGTTCTCGGATGCTGGCATAGGTGAGCCGGCGCGTCGGGTAGGGCTGGCTGTACAGGATCTGCAGCGCCAGCAGCTGGTTCTTGTTCGCTTCGATGAAGGCCTTGAACGAGGTCGTGCGCCGCTCGGCCTGGCCCTTGTCGTACTCGGCCGCGTGCAGCAGGTCCACTGTGCCTTCGTCGATGACGATGTCGCATCGCTTCTTGATCGCCTTGATCACATTGCGCAGCTCGGCGTTGTCCAGCAGCGCGCAGGCCCGATCCCGCAGCTCGCCTTCCACGGCCTTCAGCTGCGCCGCCGTGGCGGCATCGGCACTGCCATGCCGCTGGATCAGCGCCGCGTCGATGATCTCGGGCGTGATCGCGTCGAGCAACCCGCGCGCGATGGCCTTCAGGCTCTGGCCCTGCGCCGCCTGCGCGATGCGCTGGCGGTCTTCGCCGTCGATCTGCCGGTCGAGTGCGGCCAGCCGCGCGGCCAGCGACGACAACGCGTCCTGATCGCGGCGCCCTTGTGCGATCTGGTCGATCAGCTTGTCGAAGGGCACGGTGCGCTTGCGCTCCATCGGCTGTGACAGGCTCTTCCTGCCTTCGGTCACGCCCACCGCGTCGATCAGCACGAAGCGGGTCTTGGTCTGCGCGTCGGGCGTCACCTGCTGCAGGCTGGCGTCGTGCAGCGTGCGCACGCCGCGGCCCTTCATCTGCTCGAAGTAGCTTTCGCTCTTCACGTCGCGCATGAAGATCAGGCACTCCACCGGCTTGATGTCGGTGCCGGTGGCGATCATGTCGACGGTGACGGCGATGCGCGGGAACGGGTCGACGCGGAAGGCCTTGATCAGCTCCTTCGGCTTCTCGCTGGTCTGGTAGGTGATCTTCTTGGCGAAGTGATTGCCCTGGCCGAAAACCTCCCAGCAGGCCTTGACGATCTCCTCCGCATGGTGGTCGTCCTTGGCGAAGATCAGCGTCTTCGGCACCCACTGGCCGCTGCGGCCCGGGAACAGTTCGGTGAACAGCCTGTCGCGCCAGGTCTGCAGCACCAGGCGGATCTGGTCGGGCACGGTGACGGAAGCATCGAGGTCGGTCCTGCCATAGGCCAGGTCGGCGTCGAGCTGCCTGTAGCGCAGCGCGCGCGTGCGACGGTCGCGCACCGGCACGTGGTAGCTCGCGTCCACCGTGCCGCCTTGCTCACCCACGCGGGTGCGGATGCGGTAGACCTCGAAGCCGACGTTCACGCCGTCCACCACCGATTGTTCGTACGGGTACTCGGCCACCAGGTTGCGCTGGAAGAAGCCCAGCGTGTGCGCCGACGGCGTGGCCGTCAGGCCGATGAGGTGCGCGTCGAAGTACTCGAGCACCTGGCGCCACAGGCCGTAGATCGAGCGGTGGCACTCGTCGGTGACGATGAAATCGAAATGCTCGATCGGCAGCGCTGGGTTGTAGACCACCGGGCCCAGTTCGCCTTCCTCGTTCACCTGTGCATGGCTCCAGGTCTCGAAAGCCGAGGTCTCTTCGGCCGATTCGTCCAGATCCTCGCCGCGCAGCATCGAGTACAGGCGCTGGATGGTGGTGATGACGACCTTGGCATCGGGGTCGATGCGATTGCCGTGCAGGTGCTGGACGATGTAGGTCTTGTCGAACTTGTGCGCAGCGCCGGGTGGGTCGAAGTTCTGGTACTCGCGCAGGGTCTGGTCGCCGAGGTTGTTGCGGTCGACCAGGAACAGGATGCGCCGGGCCCCGGCAGCTTCAAGCAGCCGCCAGCTGAAGTTGCAGGCGGTGAAGGTCTTGCCGGCGCCGGTGGCCATCTGGATCAGCGCGCGAGGCCGGTCGTCGGCGAGCGAGGTTTCCAGTCCGGTGATGGCGTCGATCTGGCAGTCGCGCAGACCCGATGTCGCGGTCTCGTCCAGCGGCGGCATCCGGCGCAGCCGCTGGCGCAGCGTGTCCGGCTCCTTCAGCCAGGCGTGCAGGGTCTGTGGCTGGTGGAAGGCGAACACGCGCCGCGAGCGCGGCTTGGGGTCACGCGCGTCGCGGAAGTAGGTCTCGTCGCCGGTGGACTCGTAGTCGAACACCAGGCTGTCCGCCCAGCGCGCAAGATGCCGGGGCAGCGCGGCCATGTAGCGGCCGGACTGCTCGGCGACACCAGTGAGCGTGTGCCCGCTCTTCTTCGCCTCCACAACGCCGGCCGCCTTGCCGCCGACGAACAGGAGGTAGTCGCAAGGCCCCCCGAGAAGCACGAACTCGCGCACCGCCACGCCCTCCGCCGCGTTGCGATTGAAGTCCGCGACGTCCTGAACCACCCAGCCCGCAGCAGCGAGCAGATGGTCGATCCTCTGCCGGGCCAGCCGTTCGGGGGTCGGCGGCATTCGAGACCGGTGCGATTCCTTGGCCCGCGGCGGACTGCTACTTCAGGAACTGTGTGTCCGCCAGCTTCGCCAGGTCCGGCACCGCCTTGATGATGCCGGCTTCCAGCAGCAGCTCGGCAGCCTCCTTGCTGAACGC
>JBDTUO010000358.1:0-3585 GCA_040007675.1 Rubrivivax sp. | reverse complement strand
GGATGCGCCCCTGCTGCGCCTGAATGTCGAGCCAGCAGGCGCACTCGAATTCCTCCTTGCTGTCGAAGTCGCCGATGCGGCCGTAGAAGTGCTTGCGGAAGTCGAAGTGCCCATAGGTCGATCTCGGGCCGTCGTAGTCGCGGCTGGGCGCGTAGGCCTGCGCGTGGAATTCAAAGGCGTACTGATCGGTTACCGCGACGCGCGACGCAGCATCGTCGCCGAACAAGGCCTGCTGGAACGCCTTGCCGACCGCCTGCCTGCGCAGATCACGGATGCGCGCCTCCAGCAGATTGCGAGTCAGGAACTTCTGCAGATTGGCGCGGGCCAGCGTGAAGCCCTTCCGGCGCAACAGTTCGGTCAGCCACTTGGCCACGAAGGCCAGCTTGCTGGCGTGGGTGAGCGATGGCTCGGGCAGGTTCCTGCACAGCCACGTCGCGAGGCGTACCTCGTCCCAGTGCTCGGGCTGGTAGACCAGCCCCAGGTCGCGCTGCAGATCCGGCAGGAAGCGCGAGATGACCTTGCCGCTCTCGCCATCGACATCGATCTCGCCGCCTTCGGACACCTTGAGGCCGGCGCCCAGCGCAGTGATGTCGTCGCCGGTCGGCGCGGCGTCGTACGTCGACAAGTCCCACGGGTAGTCCAGCACCTCCGGATCGTCGAACAGTTGCAACTCGCCCTGAACGCGCAAGGCAAGCTGCGGCACGCGAAAACGCTCGCCCAGGTCAGCCGGCGTCTGGAAGAACTCGATGGCCGTGGTACGGCTGACCGCGGCCGCTTCGAAGATGGCCGCCGCCGCGGGTTCGCTGGTGACCGATCCCTTGAGCACTTCGGCCTCGTCCTCGGTCAGCGGTGTACTGATCGTCAGCGTGTTCAGTTTGCCGTCCCAGCTCACCTTGTCACGCACCGGCTTGGGCACGCTCTTGAGATCGGGCTTCTCGGTCAACGTGATCGCAACCGGCCGAAACACGACGCGCCCAGCGTGACCCTCCAAATCCAGCCGAGCCTGCTCGGCCTTGGCGGCGGTGACGAACTCGGTTACTTCGCGTCGCTCGAAACCGGCACCCGCCACCAAGCGGTCGCGCAGCGCGCCTGCCGTCTCGGCAAAGTTGCGCGACACCACGAAGGCATAGGACTGATTCAAGGCCTTGGCCTGTCGGCGGCTGGCGCCGGGTTGACGCAACACGCGCCCGAGCAACTGCTCCACCGCGGTGGCCGACGACAACGAGGCCATGCTGACCAGGATGTAGGCGAACGGGCAGTCCCAGCCCTCGGCCAGCGCCTTCTGCGTGATGACGAACTTCACCGGGCAGGCCGGGTCGGCGATGCCCAGCTTGTAGTCGGCGTCGATCTGCTCCAGACCCTTTTCCTCGCCGGTGGCCACGACGAGCTCGCTGGCGGGGATGCCGTGGTTGGTGATCAGCTCGTTGCGCACGCGCTCGAAATCCAGCGTCTCCACCCCGGCGCGGCGCGGCTCCGACTGAATCAACACCAGCGGCCGCAAGTAGGGGCTGCCCGTGCGGCGTTCCTCATCGGCCAGCTTGTGCAGGGCGTCGCGCCGGCCGATGGCGTCGGCCAGACACTGCTGCCAGTTCGGCTCGGTTTCCAGCACCACCGGCAGCTTGATCATCTCCTCCGCCTTCAACTCGGCGGCAGACACGCTATGCAGCACATTGCTGGGCGTGCGTTCCAGGTCGGGCGTGGCGGTCAGTTCCATCACGCCGCTGGGACGGAAGCGTGCCAGCATGTCGAAGGCCAGTTCGGTGCGGCTGTTGTGTGCCTCATCGACGACGACGAACGGCCGGCGCAGGCGCAGCACGTTGGCCAGCGAGCACGGCGTCGTGCGCTCGGCGCCATCGCCCTCGCTCAACAGGGCATCGCGCTGGGTGGGCGACAGGTTGTCGAAGTGGTGCATCAGCGCGCCGCTGCTCTGGTACACCTTGCGGGATTCCTCGTCCTCCACCTGGAACGCCTGCCGCGTGGCGACGATGACGGTGGTCGAGGTGTCCAGCGTCGCGCGGGTCACGCTCTTGGCCTCGTCGAGGTCCATCACCGTGATGGGCCCGGCCTCGCGCAGCGCGGTGTGGTACGGATGCAGGCGGTCGCGCAGGGCGCGCAAGGTCTGCTCGCGGATGGGCTTGCTGGGCACCAGCCACAGGATCACGCTGTGCTCGCAGCGCAGCAGGTGTGTATTGACCAGCGCCACGCTCTTGGCGGCCAGCCAGGTTTTGCCGCCGCCGGTGGGCACGCGCAGGCAGAAATACGGCATGTCGGCCGGAAAACCCGACAGCGGGTGGTACGCATTGCCACGGCCCCACAGGCGCTCCGTGGTGGCGGTGAAGGCGATCGAGGGCGACGGCAGTTCGTGGCAGGCCTTGAAATAGGCCTCGACGCTGTCCAGCACCTGCTGCTGGTAGATCTTTGGCGCGAATGTCGTCACGGCTTGTCACCATACGGCGCAGCGGGCTCCTGGGCGACGGCAGCGGCATCGGTCGTCTGCGGGCGGATCTGTTCGAGCGTCCCGTTGCGACTGACGACGATGGCCGTGCCGGTCTGCGCAGCCAAATCCCTTGCTCGCTGTGCCGCGCGCTGCATCGCCTGCGGCGACAGTCGCAGATCGGCATCGCGTGCCGTTTCGATCGGTGCCTTGTTCATGGTTTCTCGCTCCAGTCCAGCAACACCGGCTTCGCCCCCGCGTTGTCGTAAAGTGCCCACGCATCGACCCGTGGTGCGTACAGTCGTTCGAAGTTCTGCCGGCCGGCGGCAAAACGTCGGCGAATCGTCGCTTCGGGAATGTCGTGTCCGCCTTGACGGACGCGCTGGGCGACGCGGGCGATCGCCTCTTCGGCACTGTCGAGTTGCAGGAAGATCAATTTCACGCGGTAGCCGGCGTCCTGCCAGACCCGGATGTGGTGCAGATAGCTGCGTCCCGACAGCGTGGTTTCGAAGGCGAAGCTCTCGCGGGCGGCAAAGTGGCGGGCCAGCTCCCGCAACATCAGCCGGCCTGCCTGCACCGCGGCGGTCTCGGGTGCGAACGGCGCCAGCCCGGCCGCGATCAGGTCGGCATTGACGAACACAGGGCAGCCGGCCTCGTGGGGCAGGAACTCGCGGGCGAACGTCGTCTTGCCGGCGCCGTTGGGGCCGGCGATGACGATGACCTTTCGCTCTTCAGCCAAGGTCAGACCTCCAGCGCGTAGGGCGTCTGCTTGAAGGTGAGCCCCAAGCGCGCAGCGCGGCCGCCCATTCGGTTGGCGGCGGCGTAGATCACTTTCGGGCCGGCGTACATCGGCAGTACCTCGAACACCGGGCCGGTGAGCACGTTGCCGCCCGCGACCGAGCGGTCCTCGAGGATGCCGTTGTAGAGCAGGTAGATCGCACGACCATCGTGGACACCGAGTAGCGGCGAGTCGGCCTGGCCGCGCTCTTTCGACACCATGCCGGTGCCGGTCTCGGCAAACCACACGAACTCGGCCAGTTGGGTGAACGTCACCTCGCGGCGGATCTGGCCTTCGGCATCGAACAGCGGTTCAGGGGAGAGGCGGCAGAACTGGAAGCCGCCGCCGAGGCCCTCGACGGGAACACGCTTCT
>JBDTUO010000357.1:0-3603 GCA_040007675.1 Rubrivivax sp. | reverse complement strand
AGAGCGACAAGGCGCTGAGGGCGCAGCGCTCGGTGATGGAGTTCCTGCTCATCAATCACCCGCTCGATTGCCCGATCTGCGACCAGGGCGGCGAATGCCAGTTGCAGGACCTCGCGGTCGGCTATGGCGCCAGCGCCTCGCGCTACGAGGAGGAAAAGCGCGTCGTGCTGCCCAAGGACGTGGGCCCGCTGGTCTCGATGGAGGAGATGACGCGCTGCATCCACTGCACGCGCTGCGTGCGTTTCGGCCAGGAGCTGGCCGGCGCGATGGAACTCGGCATGATCCACCGCGGCGAGCACGCCGAGATCACGACCGTGACCGGCGGCACGATCGACTCCGAACTGTCGGGCAACATGATCGACCTGTGCCCGGTCGGCGCGCTGACGAGCAAACCGTTCCGCTACAGCGCCCGCACCTGGGAGCTGTCGCGCCGCAAGAGCATCAGCCCGCACGACAGCACCGGCGCCAACCTGATCGTGCAGGTCAAGGGTCAGCGCGTGATGCGCGTGCTGCCGCTCGAGAACGAAGCCGTCAACCAGTGCTGGATCGCCGACCGTGATCGCTTCAGCTACGAAGCGCTGAACGCGCCCGAGCGGCTGCTCGCGCCACGCATCAAGCAAGGTGGTGAATGGCAGACGGTCGACTGGCCGACCGCGCTCGACTACGTCGCCGATGGCCTGAAGCGCGTGCGCGCCGAGTTCGGTGCCGCTGCGATCGGTGCGCTCGGCGCGCCGCAGTCCACCGTCGAGGAACTGCACCTGCTGGCCCGGCTGGTGCGCGGTCTCGGCAGCGAGAACGTCGACCACCGCCTGCGCCACGCGGACTTCGGCGCGGCCGCCGGCGCCGGCCGCGCGCGCTGGCTGGGCATGCCGGTCGCCGAGCTGTCGACGCTCGATCGCGCGCTCGTGATCGGCTCCTTCCTGCGCAAGGACCATCCGCTGTTCGCCTTGCGCCTGCGCCACGCGGTGCGTCATGGCGCGCAACTGCACAGCCTGCATGCACTGGCTGACGACTGGGCGATCCCGGTCGCGCAGCACGTCGTCGCGCCGCCTTCCGGCTGGGTCGACGCGCTGGCCGGCATCGCCGCGGCGCTCGCGCAGACCCGCGGTGTCGACGCGCCGGTCACGGTGGCGCCGCAGGCCATCGGCGACACGGCGCGCGCGATCGCCGCGTCGCTGTCGCTGGGCGAGCGCAAGGCGGTGCTGCTCGGCAACGCCGCGGTGCAGCACCCGCGCGCGGGTGAGCTGCTGGCGCTCGCGAACTGGATCGGCGAGGCGACCGGCGCGCGCGTCGGCGTGTTCGGTGAAGGCGGCAACAGCGTCGGTGCCCAGCTGGTCGGCGCGTTGCCGGGCCCCGGGGGGCTGGACGCCGGGCGCATGCTGCGCGAGCCGATGAAGGCATTGCTGCTGCTCGGCGGCATCGAGGCCGCGCTGGACGCCGCCGACGCCGGCGCGGCCACGCAGGCGCTGCGGGGCGCCGGTCTGGTGGTCGCGTTGACGCCGTTCGCCGATACCGCGGCCGAGGCGGCTGATGTCATGCTGCCGATCGCACCCTTCACCGAGACCGCGGGCGCATTCGTCAACGCGGAAGGGCGGCTGCAGACCTTTCACGGCGTCGTGCGCCCGCTGGGCGAGACGCGGCCGGGCTGGAAGGTGCTGCGCGTGCTCGGCAACCTGCTCGAGTTGCCGGGCTTCGGGTACGAGACGGTCGAAGAGGTGCGGGCCGAGGCGCTGGGCGCTGAGGCCGATGACCTGTCGGCACGCATGGACAACTCGATCCACGCTGCGCCGACCGCGCTGGCGGCGCCCTTCGCCCGAGGCGACTCGATCGAGCGCATCGCCGACGTGCCGATCTACAGCAGCGATGCGCTGGTGCGGCGCGCGCCGTCGTTGCAGCGCACGGCCGATGCACAGCGCCCGCGCGCGTCGCTGCCGTCGGCGCTGCGGGCGCGGCTCGGCGTCGCCGCCGGTGACCGCGTGCGCGTCACGCAGGGAGCGGCGAGCGTGAGCTTGCCGGCACTCGAGGAGGCAAGCCTGGCCGACGGCACGGTGCGGGTGGTGGCCGGCCATCCGGACACGGCGGCGCTCGGCGCGATGTTCGGGCCGCTGACCGTCGAGAAGGCCTGAGCACGATGTTCGATTCGATCCAACAGCAGGGCAGCAGCTTGCTCGGCCCGACGGCCTGGCTCGTCGTCTGGAGCGTGGTCAAGATCGTCGCCGTCGTGCTGCCGCTGCTCGGCTGCGTCGCCTACCTGACGCTGTGGGAACGCAAGGGCATCGGCTGGACACAGATCCGGCCGGGCCCGAACCGGGTCGGCCCGTATGGGTTGCTGACGCCGATCGCCGACGCGGTCAAGCTGATCTTCAAGGAGATCATCCGCCCGACGGCTGCCAACAAGGGCCTGTTCTTCCTCGGGCCGGTGATGACGATCATGCCCGCGCTCGCCGCGTGGGCGGTGATCCCGTTCGGTCCCGAGGTCGCGCTGGCCAACGTCAATGCCGGCCTGCTGTTCCTGATGGCGATCACGTCGCTGGAGGTCTACGGCGTCATCATCGCCGGCTGGGCCAGCAACTCGAAGTACGCCTTTCTCGGCGCGCTGCGCGCGTCGGCGCAGATGGTCAGCTACGAGATCGCGATGGGCTTCTGCCTGGTCGTCGTGCTGATGGTCGCCGGCACGATGAACATGACCGGCATCGTGATGCAGCAGGGCGAGGGCCGCATGGCCGCGATGGGACTGGGCTTCCTGTCGTGGAACTGGCTGCCGCTGCTGCCGATCTTCGTCGTCTATTTCATCGCCAGCCTGGCCGAGACCAACCGCCACCCGTTCGACGTCGTCGAGGGCGAGTCGGAGATCGTGGCCGGTCACATGATCGAGTACTCGGGGATGTCGTTCGCGATGTTCTTCCTCGCCGAGTACGCGAACATGATCCTGGTGTCGACGCTGTGCGTGCTGCTGTTCCTGGGCGGCTGGCTGCCGCCGGTCGGCTTCCTCGACTTCATTCCCGGTTTCCTGTGGCTGGCCATCAAGACCTTCGTCGTGGTCACGCTGTTCCTGTGGGTGCGCGCGACCTTCCCGCGCTACCGCTACGACCAGATCATGCGTCTGGGCTGGAAGATCTTCATTCCGGTCACGCTCGTGTGGCTCGTCGTCGTCGGGCTGTGGATCCAGTCGCCGTGGAGCCTGTGGCCCTGACATGAACCTGCAGCAACAGCACACCGCAGCACCCCAGCGGGTCGGCCCGGCGGCCGATCCCCCCACGCGCGAGGCATCGTCAATGAGCGCCGTCAAGGACTTCATCTCCAGCTTCTTCCTGATCGAGCTGTTCAAGGGCATGGCCCTGACCGGCCGCCACTTCCTGTCGCCGCACATCACGGTGCAGTTCCCGGAAGAGAAGACGCCGCTGTCACCGCGCTTCCGCGGCCTGCACGCGCTGCGCCGCTACGACAACGGCGAGGAGCGCTGCATCGCCTGCAAGCTGTGCGAGGCCGTGTGCCCGGCACTGGCGATCACGATCGAATCCGAGCAGCGCGCCGACGGCAGCCGCCGCACCACGCGCTACGACATCGACCTGACGAAGTGCATCTTCTGCGGCTTCTGCGAAG
>JBDTUO010000356.1:0-3607 GCA_040007675.1 Rubrivivax sp. | reverse complement strand
TCGATGTACAGCAGGATCGCCCGGGTGCGGGCATCCATCGCCAGCCAGTCGAGCATGTCGCCGAAATCGACGTCGGCGCTCTCGCCGAGCGAGACGAAGTGCGAGAAACCGATCTGCCGCCCGCGCGCCCAGTCCAGCAGCGCCGTCACCAGCGCGCCGGATTGCGAGACGAACGCGAGCGAGCCCTTCGCCGCGTCGACGTGCGAAAAGCTCGCGTTCAGCCCCAGGTGCGGCGCCAGCAGCCCGAGGCAGTTCGGCCCCAGCAGGCGCAGCAGGTGGGGCCGCGCGGCCTCGCGCAGCGCCTGCTTCGCGGCGCCGTCGAAGCCGGCGCTGAGCACGACCGCGGCGCGGGTGCCACGCGCACCGAGCGCGCGGATCAGCCCCGGCACGGTGGCCGGCGGGGTGCAGATCACCGCGAGTTCGGGCGCCTGCGGCAGTGCTGCCACGTCCGGCAGGCACGGCACGCCGTCGAGCTCGGTGTACTTGGGGTTCACCGGCCACAGCGGGCCGCCGAAACTCCCCGCCCGCAGGTTGCGCCAGACGGTGCCGCCGACGCTGGCCGGCCGCAGCGAGGCCCCGAACACCGCCACCGAGGTCGGCGCGAACAAGGCATCGAGGTTTCGCACGCTCATGGAGGGCATTCCTTCGGACAGGGGGGCGAAGCCGGGCGGAGGCCAGGCACGCACAGGGACGGACCCGTGATGATGCCCGGTGCGCATCGGGCAAGACCCTTGATCTCTCGCCGACGGCGTGCGACCCTCGGTACACCCCCAGACACCGACCTGCCTGGTCGACGCGACGATGAAGATCCTGCTCCCGGTCGACGGTTCGGATGCCGCGCTGCACGCGGTTGCCCATGCACTGGCGCTGGTGCGCGAAGGGCTGCGCGCCGACTTCGTGCTGCTGAACGTGCAGCCGCCGGCGACGCTGTACGAGGTCGTCACCGCGCACGACCCCGACGTGCTGCGCGAGGTGCGCGGCGCCGCCGGCGCCGACCTGATCGTCTCGGCCGAGGCCTTGCTGGGCGACGCGGGCGTGGAATGGGAGACCGAGGTGGTCGGCGGCGACCCGGCGCACAGCATCGTCGATGCCGCCGAGCGCTACGGCTGCCAGGCGATCGTGATGGGCGCGCGCGGCCTCGGCGATGTGCGCGCGGCGCTGTTCGGATCGGTGTCGCACGCGGTGCTGAACGCGAGCCCGGTGCCGGTCACCGCGGTTCGCCTGCCCGACGAGCCCGATGTCGCGCCGACCGGTGCGGACGACGACGCTGGCGTCGATCCCACCGGCACCCCGCCCGACGACCGCGCCGGCCACGCCGGCTGAGGCTCCTGCTGCTGGCGCGCAGGCGGGCCGGGCCGTTGCGCGACGGCGACCCGGTGCGGGCATCATCGGCGGCGATCCATGCGCCGTTTCGCCCAGCTCTACGCCGAACTCGACGCCAGCACCGGCACCGCTGACAAGCTGGCCGCGCTGGGGCGCTACTTCGCCGACGCGCCGCCCGCAGACGCCGCGTGGGCGGTGTACTTCCTGGTCGGCGGCAAGCCGCGCCAGGTGGTGCCGACGGCGCTGCTGCGCACGCTCGCGGGCGCTGCGGCCGGCATCGACGACTGGCTGTTCGACGCCTGCTACCAGGCCGTCGGTGACCTGGCCGAGACGATCGCCCACCTGTGGCCGGACCGTGCGGCGCCGGCCGCCGTCGACGGCGATGCCACGGATCCGGACCGGGACGATGGCCTCGCGGCGTGGGTCGAGCAGCGTGTGCTGCCCCTGCGCGGGCTGGCGCCGGCCGAGCAGGCGCTGCGGCTGCGCGCGGCTTTCGACGCACTGGATGCCGGGGGCCGTTTCGTGCTTGTCAAGCTGATCGGCGGCGGGTTCCGGGTCGGCGTCAGCCGGCTGCTGGTGCAGCGTGCGCTCGCGGCACACGCCGGCGTCGACCCGCGGCGCATGGCCGAGCGCTTGATGGGCTGGACCGATGCGAAGTCCACCCCGACGGCGGCGCGTTACCTCACGCTCCTGGCGGCGGACCCGCCGCCGGCCGACGGCGGCACCGCCGCCGCGCGCGACGGTGGCCAGCCGTACCCGTTTTTCCTCGCCCATGCCTTCAGCGGCGACCCGGCGGCCGTGCTCGGCGCGGCCGACGACTGGCAGGTCGAGTGGAAGTACGACGGCATCCGGGCGCAGCTCGTCAAGCGCGCGGGTCGGGTCTGGATCTGGTCGCGTGGCGAGGAGCTGGTCAGCGATCGTTTCCCGGAGCTCGTCGACTGGGCGCTGCAGACGGCCCGGCTGCCCGACGGCAGCGTGCTCGACGGCGAGGTTCTGGCGTGGGCCCCGGACGCGCAGGCGCCGGCACCGTTCCAGGCGCTGCAGAAGCGCATCGCGCGCAAGTCGCTGACGAAGAAGCTGCTGGCCGAGGTGCCGGTGCGCTTCATCGCGTACGACCTGCTCGAGTCGGGCGGCGAGGACCTCCGGCAGCGGCCGCAACACGTGCGCCGCGTGGCACTCGAGGCGCTGCTGCCGGCGGCGCACGTCGCCCCGTTGCTGCCGGCCGAAGGCGGCTGGCCGGCGCTGGCGGCGGCGCGCGCGAGCGCACGTGAGCGGGGCGTCGAGGGCCTGATGCTCAAGCAGCGCGAGGCCCGCTACGGCAGCGGTCGCACGAAGGCCGACGGCGTGTGGTGGAAGTGGAAGGTCGATCCGCTGAGCGCCGACGGCGTGCTCGTCTACGCGCAGGCAGGTCACGGCCGGCGCGCCGGCATCTACACCGATTACACCTTTGCGGTCTGGAACCGGGCGCCGCGTGATGCCGCCGAGGCGCAGGCCGTGGTCGACGCCATCGTGCGCCGGGCGCCGGTGCCGGCCGAGGACTCGGGCGCGCTGCGGCTGGTGCCGTTCGCCAAGGCCTACGGCGGGCTGACCGACGCCGAGTTCACGGCCGTCGACCGCGAGATCCGCACCCACGCGATCGAGAAGTTCGGCCCGGTGCGCAGCGTGCGGCCGACGCTCGTGTTCGAGATCGGCTTCGACGGCATCGGTGCCAGCCCGCGCCACAAGAGCGGCATCGCGGTGCGTTTCCCGCGCATGCTGCGCTGGCGCCGCGACAAGCCGCTGCACGAGGCGGACACCTTGCAGGACCTGCAGGCACTGATGGCCGCGGGCGCCGCGCCGCACCGGCCGCGTGAAGCGGGGGAGGGCGAGCGCGCCGGCGAGCGCGAAGATTGCGGCGGCGGGGAGGGCGACGAACGGTGAGCGCCCGGCGGCCCGATCAGAGCCTGATCAGCACCACGACGACGGTGAGGCCCTCGCGCGAGCGGATCGAGATCCGCACCACCGACGGCTGGCCGGGCGCCAGCGCATAACCCGGCGGCGGCACGATCGTCAGCGAGAAGTCACCGGGCAGCAGGGCCGCTTCGGTGAAGGTGATCTGCAGCTCGCCGTCGGCACCGGTGACGCCGCTGCGCAGCACGATCGAGACGTCGTCGTCGCGCAGCTCCAGCCCCACCTGGGGCACCGGGAAACCGAACGGGTCCTCGGCGCGCAAGGTGAGTCGGAACGGGCCGGGAAAGGGGTCCGAGTCGCCACCGCCGCAGCCGGCCAGCGGCAGGCCGAGCGA
>JBDTUO010000355.1:0-3607 GCA_040007675.1 Rubrivivax sp. | reverse complement strand
ACGACGCGCGCGGTGCAGTCCACGCTGCAGCGCTACAAGGAACTGCGCGACATCATCGCCATCCTGGGCATGGACGAGCTGAGCCCGGAAGACAAGCTGGCAGTGGCGCGCGCGCGCAAGATGCAGCGTTTCCTGAGCCAGCCGTTCCACGTCGCCGAGGTGTTCACCGGCAGCCCGGGCAAGTACGTGCCGCTGAAGGAAACCATCCGCGGCTTCAAGATGATCGTCAACGGCGAATGTGATCACCTGCCCGAGCAGGCGTTCTACATGGTCGGCACCATCGACGAGGCCTTCGAGAAGGCCAAGAAGCTGCAATAAGCGCGAGGGAACCCGCATGGCCACCATCCACGTCGACGTCGTCAGCGCCGAAGAGAGCATCTTCTCGGGCGAGGCGAAGTTCGTCGCGCTGCCGGGCGAGAGCGGCGAGCTCGGCATCCTGCCGCGCCACACGCCGCTGATCACGCGCATCCGCCCGGGTGCGGTGCGCATCCAGCGCGCCGACACCGGCGAGGAGGAGTTCGTGTTCGTCGCCGGCGGCATCCTGGAGGTGCAGCCGGGTGCCGTCACCGTGCTGGCCGACACCGCGATCCGCGGCCACGACCTCGACGAAGCCAAGGCGGTCGAGGCGAAGAAGCAGGCCGAGGAAGCGATGAAGAACGCCAAGAGCGACATCGACTTCGCGAAGGCGCAAGGCGAGTTCGCCGCGATGGCCGCGCAGATCGCGGCGATCGCGCGGCTGCGCAGGAAGTAGCCCGCCGCCGCACGCCACAGCGCGACCAAGACGACAAGCCCGCTCACGCGGGCTTGTTTCGTTGGCGGATCGGGGTCGACCCGGGCTGCGGTCGCGGCCGGCGCCGCATAGGCTCCGGGGCATGCCCGACACCCTTGCTGCTGCTCATTCTTCCGGTGCGGCGCTGCGCCGCCACACCCTGGCCGACCTGCTGCGCCGCAGTGCCGCGCGCCACCCGGACAAGCCCGCCATCGCCTGCGGCGACGTGCGCTGGAGCTACCGCGAGTTCGACGCCGTCTGCACGCGGCTGGCTGCGGGGCTGGCGGCCCACAGCATCGCGCGCGGCGACCGGGTCGCGGTGCTGGCGCGCAACTCGCACGGCTTCGCGGCGCTGCGGTTCGCGGTCGAGCGCCTCGGCGCGGTGCTGGTGCCGGTGAACTTCATGCTGATGGCCGAGGAGGCGGCGTACATCCTGCGCCATGCCGGTGCGCGGCTGCTCGCGACCGACAGCGGTCTGGCCGCGCTGGCGCGCGCCGCCGCCGCGCTCGACACGGCGGTCGAGCGGCTGCTGTGGCTGCCGTCGGAGGAGGCGTCGGCGCCCGATCCCGACCTGCTTGACTTCCGCGTGCTGGCGGCGTGCGCCGACGCCCCGCCCGCGGTGGATCTCGCGGGCAGCGACCTGGCGCAGATCGTCTACACCAGCGGCACCGAGGCGCTGCCGAAGGGCGCGATGCTGACGCACGACGCCGTGCTGTGGCAGTACGTCAGCTGCGTCGTCGACGCGTCTATCGAAGGCGCCGACCTGATGCTGCACGCGCTGCCGCTGTACCACTGCGCGCAACTCGACGTCTTCTTCGGCCCCGCGGTCTACGTCGGCGCCAGCAACGTCATCACCGGCAAGCCGGTCGCCGAACACCTGCTGGCGCTGATCGAGCGCCACCGCATCACGAGCTTCTTCGCGCCGCCCACCGTGTGGATAGCGCTGCTGCGTTCGCCTGACTTCGATCGCACCGACCTGGGCAGCCTGCGCAAGGGCTACTACGGGGCCTCGATCATGCCGGTGGCGGTGATGCAGGAAATCCTGCTTCGGCTGCCGCAGTTGCGGCTGTGGAACCTGTACGGCCAGACCGAGATCGCGCCGCTGGCAACCATGCTCGGCCCGGACGACCAGCTGCGAAAACCCGGGTCCTGCGGGCGCGCGGTGCTCAACGTCGAGACGCGTGTCGTCGACGACGCGATGCGCGACGTCGATCCGGGCGAGGTCGGCGAGATCGTGCACCGCAGCCCGCAGCTGCTCAGCGGCTACTTCCACGACGACGCCCGCACCGCGGCGGCGTTCGAGGGCGGCTGGTTCCATTCCGGCGACCTCGCGACGATCGATGTCGAGGGCTACATCACCGTCGTCGACCGCAAGAAGGACATGATCAAGACCGGCGGCGAGAACGTCGCCAGCCGCGAGGTCGAGGAGGCGATCTACCGGTTGCCCGGTGTCAGCGAGGTGGCGGTGGTCGGGCTGCCGCATCCACGCTGGGTCGAGGCGGTGGTGGCGATCGTCGTCGCCAAGCCGGGTGCGGGGTCGCTCGACGAGGCGGCAGTGCTGGCGCACTGCGCCACGCAGCTCGCCTCGTTCAAGGCGCCCAAGCGCGTCCTGTTCGCCGACACGCTGCCCAAGAACCCGAGTGGCAAGCTGCTCAAGCGCGAGTTGCGCCAGCTCCACCGCGCGTTGTTCGACTGAGCCGCGCGCCCGCGGCGCGGACTGCGTAGGATCGGGTCGCTGCGAACGCGGCGCAGGAGGCAGGTCGATGGGCAAGGGCAAGGGCAAAGGACGGCTCGACAAGGACGAGTACGAGGACGCGCTGGAGCCGATGGAGCTCGAGCTCAACGACATGGCGCGCTGGCTGCAGCACACGGGCCGCCGGGTGCTGGTGCTGATCGAGGGGCGCGACACCGCCGGCAAGGGTGGCGTGATCAGCGCCATCGCCAGCACGCTCAACCCGCGCCAGTGCCGCACCGTCGCGCTGCCCAAGCCGAGCGACCGGGAGCGCACGCAGTGGTATTTCCAGCGCTACGCCGCGCACCTGCCGGCCGCGGGCGAGATCGTGCTGTTCGACCGCAGCTGGTACAACCGCGCCGGCGTCGAGTCGGTGATGGGCTTCTGCACCGACGACGAGGTGGCCGCGTTCCTGAAGCAGGCGCCGGTGTTCGAGCGGCTGCTGATCGACGACGGCATCCTGCTGTTCAAGTACTGGCTCACGGTCGACCAGGCGCAGCAGGAGGAACGTTTCGCCGAGCGCCAAAAGGACCCGCTGAAACGCTGGAAACTCTCGCCGATCGACGTTCAGGCGCGCGCGAAGTACGACGAATACGGGCAGGCGCGGGCGCGCATGCTCGACGCGACGCACACCAAACACGCGCCGTGGACGCTGGTCGACTTCAACGACCAGAAGCGCGGCCGGCTCACCTTGATCCGCGACCTGCTCGATCGCCTGCCCGACCACCAGGTGCCGGAGGTGCTCGTCGAGCTGCCGCCGCTCGGCCATGCGCCGCGCAAGGAGCGCTACGGTGCCGCGCTGAAGCCGGTCACGCGTTTCGGCTGACGCAGCGCCGCGCCGGCGCCTGCTACGGCGCATCACCGCCGATCGATCGTGTCGGGCAGCTCGTTCGGGTTCGCTGCGCCCTCGGCGAGCGGGAAATGGCGCAGCAGCAGCGCCTCGACCTGCTCGATCGCCTGCACCAGGCCCTGCTCGTAGCGGCCGGCGCGGAACGCATCGCCCATGCCCCCGAGCACAGCCTGCCAGTGGCCCGCCGGCACGTGACGCGCCAGGCCGCGGTCGGCGACGATCTCGATCGCGTGTTCGGCCAGCAGCAGGTAGATCA
>JBDTUO010000354.1:0-3609 GCA_040007675.1 Rubrivivax sp. | reverse complement strand
AGAAGCCGACCGCGTTGTGGCCGTACCACCACTGCACCATCGCGTCCTGCACGCCCGCGTACGCCGAATAGCTCTTCGTCAGGCTGACCGGAATCGCTGCGCTGTTGACGATGTGCAGCATCGCCACCGCCAGGATGAAGGCACCGAAGAACCAGTTCGCGACGTAGATGTGGCGCACCTTGCGGATGCCGATCGTGCCGAAGAACACGATCGCGTACGCGACCCAGACGACGGCGATCAGCAGGTCGATCGGCCACTCGAGTTCGGCGTACTCCTTGCCCTGCGTCATGCCGAGCGGCAGGGTCACGGCCGCCAGCACGATCACCAGTTGCCAGCCCCAGAACGTGAAGTTCGCGAGCCACGGCAGGAACAGCGGCGTCTGGCACGTGCGCTGCACGACGTGGTAACTGGTCGCGATCAGCGCGCAGCCGCCGAACGCGAAGATCACCGCGTTCGTGTGCAGCGGCCGCAGCCGGCCGTAGCTCAGCCACGGGATGCCCAGGTTGAGCTCGGGCCATGCCAGCTCGGCAGCGATGAACACGCCGACCAGCATGCCGACGACGCCCCACAGCACGGAGGCGAGCGAAAACCATCGCACTGCGGTGTCGCTGTACACCGGCCCCGCTGCGGCGGCCCCCATGGTCGTGGTCGACATCGTTACTCCCCTCCCTCAACGCTGCCGATCGGTGCTCTGCGGCTGTGGTTTTAACTCAGGCACGGGCCCATTCGAGGGGCGCGCGCGACGGTCGTCGTCGAACGCTGCGAGGTCCACGCCTGGATCGGGGTCCAGGATGCGGCCCGCTTCGGGTTCCAGGTCATCGAATTGTCCTCGATGCAGCGCCCAGCCGAACACGCCGATGATCGCCAGCACCAGCACGGCCGACAACGGGATCAGCAGGTACAGCACATCCATCGGATGATTGCCTCAGGCGCGCTGCGCCGGCAGCAGCGGCGTGTGGGCGGGGCCGAGGCGGCGCGGCGGTGCGCGCGCGGCGCGCGCCGCGTTCGCGACGACGAGCAGCGAACTCAAGGCCATGCCCAGGCCCGCCGCCCACGGCGGCAGCCAGCCGGACATCGCGAGCGGCAGCGCCACGAGGTTGTAGCCCGCCGCCCACGCCAGGTTCTGGCGCACGATGGCCAGCGTGCGGCGCGCGGTCGAGCGGGCCCGGTCGAAGTCAGCCCAGTCACCCGAGACGATCACGGCGTCGGCCTGGGCGCGGGCGATCAGCGCGCCCTGCCCCATCGCGAGCGACACATCGGCGCGCGCCAGCACCGGGGCGTCGTTGACGCCGTCGCCGACCATGCCGACCACCGTGCCGCCACGCTGCGCCGCGACCAGCGCGGCCAGCTTGTCGGCCGGCCGGGCGCCGGCAATCGTCTGGGTCGGCGCCAGCCCCAGCTGGTGCGCGAGTGCCTGCACCCGCGGCGCGTTGTCGCCTGACAGCAGCGTCAGCTCGACCCCTTCGGCCCGCAGCGCCACCAGCGCGGCCACCGCGCCGGCGCGCAGCCGCTCGTCGGTGTCGAAGGCCGCGACCAGGGCGTCGTCACGGCGCAGCACGCTGCGCGCGCCGCGCGCCCAGTCCGGCAGCGCCGCATCGCCCGCGCCCCCGAGCGACCAGTGGTGGCCCGCACCGTCGCGGCCCGTCATGCCACGGCCCGCGAGTTCCTCGACGTCGTGCAGCGCCGATGCGGACGGCACCGATGGCGACGCCGCGGCGATCGCGCGCGCCACCGGGTGCGTGGACCAGCGCGCGAGCGCGGCAGCCGTCGCGAGGGCGTCGCTGGCGTCCAGCAGCGCTTCGGGGGCGACTCGCACGCCCACCGCGCCCACGGGCGCCTCGGTCAAGGTGCCGGTCTTGTCGACGAACAGGTGCTGCAGCCGCGCCAGCGGCTCGAGCGCGTCGAGCCGCTGCAGCAGCACGCCGCGGCGCGCCAGGCCGCCGGCGGCAGCCACCAGCGCCGCCGGCGCCGCCAACGACAGCGCGCAGGGGCAGGTGACGATCAGCACCGCGACCGCAACCGCCGGCGCGCGCGCCGGATCGATCAGGCTCCAGACCGCGGCACTGCCGGCCGCCAGCAACAGCACCGTCCACAGAAAGGGCGCAGCGATGCGGTCGGCCAGCCGCGCCGCCGCCGGCCGCTGCGTCAGCGCGTCGCGCATCATCGCGACGATCGCCTCGAACCGCGTGTCGGCGCCGACGCGCTCCACCCGCATCCGCACCGGCGCACCCCGGTTCACGCTGCCGGCCACCAGCTCGTCGCCCGCGGCCTTGTCGACCGCGGCGGCCTCGCCGGTGAGCAGCGACTCGTCGGCTTGCGCGCGGCCCTCGATCAGGCGCCCGTCGGCGGGGAAGGCTTCGCCGTGCGGCACGCGCACGACATCGCCCGGCCGCAGCCGCTGCACGCTGATGCATTCGGTGCCGCCGTCCACGGTCTCGCGCCAGGCCGCGGGCGGCAGCGCCGCCGTCGTCGCCTCGATGTCTTGCTGCGCTCGGTGCCGTGCGCGGACCTCGAACAGGCGCGCCGCGAGCAGGAAGGTGACGAACATCGTCACCGAATCGAAGTAGGTCTCGGCACCGAACAGGCCGCCGGGGTCGAAGGTGGCCGCGGTGCTGGCCACGAACGCCAGCCCGATGCCGAATGCCACCGGCACGTCCATCGCGATGCGTCGCTGCCGCAACGCGCGCACCGCGCCGCCGAAGAACGGGCCGGCCGAGAACAGCACGACCGGCAGCGTGAGCAGCCACGCACCCCAGTTCAGCAGCTGGCGCAGGTCGGGCGCGAGTTCGCCCGGGCCGGCGACGTAAGACGGCGTCACCAGCATCATCACCTGCATCATGCAGATGCCGGCGACGAACAGCCGCCAGATCGCGCGCCGCTGCTCGGCCAGGCGCAGTGCACGTGCCGGCGCAGCGGCATCAGGCGCCGCGTCGTAGCCGGCCGAGCGCACGGCCGCGACAAGCGTCGAGGCGCGCGTGCATTCCGGGTCCCAGCGCACGCGCGCGCGCTGGCTGGCCGCGCTGACGTCGACCTGCCGCACGCCGTCGACGTCGAGCAGCGCGTGCCGGATCAGGCCGGCGCAGGCCGCGCAGGTCATGCCGCTGAGCTGCAGCGAGGAGTCGGCCAGGCGGCGCCCGTCGGCGTCGACCACCCACCGCGAGTAGCGCGCGAGCTCCAGCGGATCGTCGAGGTGGCCGGTGTCGGCTGAAGGGGTGGCGGCAGCGTTCATGGCAGGCCACGCGGCGAATCAGTCATCGAGTCGCCCCGGGCGCGCTGTGCAATGCTACGCGACCCTTCGCCCCTTATCGCCCGTCCGCCATGATCGATGTCAACTCCGAGCCGACCACCCACCCCGACGGCCGTCCGGTGCGCGTCAGGCGCCGCGCCGCGTGTCCCGCGTTGCTGCTGGCGGCGCTCGCCATGAGCGCCGCCGCGTCAGCGCAGGACGCCGCGCAGCCGCCGCTGCCGACGGTCGAACTGGGCGTCGGCATCCACCGCGTCGTGGCCGAGGTGGCACGCACGCCGCTGCAGCAGCAACTCGGCCTCATGTACCGCGAGCGCATGGCACCGAACGCCAGCATGCTCTTCGTCTACGAGCAGCCACGACCC
>JBDTUO010000353.1:0-3613 GCA_040007675.1 Rubrivivax sp. | reverse complement strand
TCCGACGGCCGCTTCGGAGCACTGCGAGCGACGGCTGAGGGTCGGTTTCAGTCTTACGAGTTGAAGGACTGAGGACCGGTCGCTGGCGCGCAGCGGACGATCCTTACGGCGTCCAAGCCCTGTGCGTCCTGATGGCGGCGCCTGCATAAGTGCAGAACAGCACGGCGCACCATACTAGCGTCGGCCGGGCCGCGCCACCTTGATGCCGAACGAGGCCCGGATCTCGCGCAGCGGCACCGCCAGGTACTGCTCATGCCCGAACCAGGGCCAGCGCCGCTGCTGGCGCAGGCAGCGCAACAGCGTGCGGACGATCAGCCAGGGGGCGGCCAGCAGCGCGATCACGGTGCCGGCCAGCGGGACCCGGCGGTAGATGCGCATCGACTCCTGCAGCAGATAGCCCCGCAGCACCGACGTGCCGCCGGTCGTGCCGAACAGACTGGCCAGCTTGACCACCGCTTCGTCCGGCATCGCGGTGCCGCAGCCGTAGACGACGTGCACGGCATCGTGGGCACGAAAGAAGTCGCGCGCTGCCGGTGAGAGTGATGCGCCCCGCTCGAGCCCCGGGTTGCCGGCGAAGTACTCCGCCAGTCCCTCGGCGAGGGTCTGCTCGCTGTCCTGGTGCTCGAACCGATGACGCGGCTGTGCGGTCATCCGATGCCTTGTGCGACCCGGCGCAGACCCGCGCAGGATCGCGCCCCGTCAGCCGGCGTCGACGGCCGCCGGCGCGCCGGGCCGCTGCGCACATTCGGCGAACACCCGCACGGTGCAGCGCGCGCAGATGTCGTCGTCGAGTTGCGGCACGATGGTCGCCAGCGCCGCCGGCTTGCTGTCGAAGATGTGGTTCGGTCCCAGACGATCGATGAAGCCGCTGCGCCGCCAGATGTCGAGCACCTGGCCGCGCGGGCGGTGAAAGTACAGGTCGCCGCCCATCGCGCGCCGGTGCAGCAGTTCCTGGTCCCAGAGGTCGGCGCCGGCGAGGTCGATCGAACTCATGCTCTTGCTCATCACCAGCAGGTGGCGCGGCGGCAGCGTGGCGATGCGCAGGTTGTGCAGGTGTTCGGCGACGTGGGCCACCGCGCCGAAGTAGACCGAACCTTCCATGCGCAGCAGCTTCAACTGAGGGCACTCCGGCAGGTAGTCGTCCGGCGCCTCGTCGATGACCATGAACGGCCGCGGGCCGGATTGCCCAGGCGGCGTCGCGAAGCCCATCGTGCGCAGCGCCGGGCGCGCGCTGCGGTACAGGTAGGTGACCAGCGACGCCGTCACGCCGCCCAGCACCGCCACTTCGAGCGACACCGCCAGCGTGGCGATGAAGGTGCCGGCGGCGATCGCGGTCTCCGTGCGGTCCATGCGGATCACACGCTCCCAGTGGCTGCGGTCTATCAGCGTCCAGCCCACCATCAGCAGCAGCGCCGCGATCGCTGCCAGCGGGATCCACGCGAGCACCGGAGTGGCCACCACGAGCAGCACCATCACCATCAGGCCCGCCATCACCGCGGCCGCCGGGGTGCGCGCGCCGGCCTGCTCGTTGACGACGCTGCGGTTCATCGACCCGGCCGAGACGAAGCAGGAGAAGAACGAACCCGCCAGGTTCGACAGGCCTTGGCCCAGGCACTCGCGGTTGGCGTCGAACAGCTCGCCGTGGCGGCCGGCGAGCGCCTTGCCCACGGCCATCGTCTGCCCGAGCGCGACGATCGACAGCGCGAGCGCGATGCTGACCAGCCGCCGCAACTCGTCGCCGTGCAGCGGGGGCGGCTGCAGGTGCGGCAGCTTGGTCGGGATGAACCCGACCTGTTCGCTGTCGAAGCCGGCCCAGGTCAGGCCGGCGGCGGCCAGCCCGCCGGCCACCAGCGCCAGCAGCATGTGCTGGCCGCCGTGGAACCAGCGCTTGGCGGCCAGCGCTGCCCCGAGCGTCACCAGCCCGACCACCATCGACGGCCAGCCGTGCAGCATGTCGCCCAGCGCATGCCAGGCGATCAGCACCGCAGCGCCCGAGGTGAAGCCCAGCATCACCGACGGCGAGACGAAGTTTGCCAGCGTGCCCATGCGCAGCAGCCCGAGCAGCGTCTGCAGCAGCCCGACGCCAAAGGTCGCCGCCAGCACGAGTTGCAGGTAGCCGGACGTGCCCGAGAGCGCCAGCGGCGCCAGCATCGCCGCCAGCGCCAGCGAGGTGGCATTGGTCGGCCCGCTGACCATGCGCCGGCTGGAGCCGGCGAGCGCGGCGACGATGCACGGCACGATGCAGGTGTACAGGCCCCAGGCCGGCGGCAGCCCGGCCAGCGTCGCGAACGCGATGCCCTGGGGCAGCACGACGACGGCACCGAGCAGGGCCGCCTGGGCGTCGATGCGCAGCGTGTCGCGGTCAAGCTCTCCGACCCAGGGGCCGAGCCAGCGCGCCGCGCGGTGGGTCCACTCAGGGTTGATCTGAATCCTGGGCATCGGCCGCGAGCGTAGCAGGCGGCGGACCGGGTGGCCGCGCGGGAGTGGGCCACCGCCCGGCCGATGTCTACACTTGCACGCGCAGCGCGCACGGCGCCGCGCATCCGGCCGCAAGGACCTTCGATGAGCCCTGACCCTCCCCTGCTGATCGGCGTGTCGGCGCGCATCTACCACCCGCACGCGCCGGTGCTCGACCTCGGCGGCGTCTGGACGCGCACGCTGCATTACCTGGAGCAGTCGGTGGCGCAATGGCTGATGTCGCCCGACGTGCTGGCGGTGATGATCCCGGCGGTCGAGAGCGAGAGCCTCGTGCAGCGCAACGACCTCAAGCTGCACCGTTACGCCGAGGTGCTCGACGGCCTGCTGCTGCAGGGCGGCACCGACATCGCGCCGGAGAGCTACGGCGAAACGCCGCTCGCACCCGACTGGCAGGGCGACCGCGTGCGCGACCGTTACGAGCGCGACCTGATCGACCGCTTCGTGCAGGCCGGCAAGCCGGTGCTCGGCATCTGCCGCGGCTGCCAGATGATCAACGTCGCGCTCGGCGGCACGCTGATCCAGGACCTGCCGACCCAGCGCCCCGGCGGGCTGACGACCCACCTCGACACCCGCCACTACGAACACAACATGCACGAACTGCTGATCGAACCCGGCACCTCGCTGGCGGCGCTCTACCCCGGCGTGACGGGCGCGCGCGTCAACTCCATCCACCACCAGGCGGTCAAGGACCTGGGGCGCGGCTTGCAGGTGCAGGCCCGCGCACCCGACGGCACGGTGGAGGCGATCCGCTGGGATGGGCCCTCGTACCTCTTCGGCATGCAGTGGCACCCGGAGTTCATGGCGCTGGACGCCGCCACGGCCGGCCCCCAACTGCCCGGCGCGCCGATCCTGCAGGACTTCGTCGGCGCGGCACAGGCCGCACGGCGCGCGGCATGACGCGCTGCGTGTTCCGGCGCGTGGGCGCGCGCCTGGCGGCGTCGTGGTGGTCGTCGCTCGCAGCGCTGCTGCTGTGCGTGTCGGCCGCCGGCGTGCTGCCTGCGGCCGAGGCCGCCCCGGCCGCGCCGGTGCGCATCGCCAGCGCCTTCGACCCGCAGACCATGGACCCGCACGCGCTGGCGCTGCTGTACCACTCGCGCATCGCCTACCAGGTCTACGACGCGCTGGTCTCGCGTGA
>JBDTUO010000352.1:0-3632 GCA_040007675.1 Rubrivivax sp. | reverse complement strand
ACGAACTTCATGCCCTCGCGCACGATCGACTGCGCCAGCACGGTCGCGGTGGTGGTGCCGTCACCGGCGGCGTCGCTGGTCTTGGAAGCGACTTCCTTGACCATCTGCGCGCCCATGTTCTGAAGCCTGTCCTTCAGCTCGATTTCCTTCGCGACCGACACACCATCCTTGGTGACGGTGGGGGCGCCGAACGAGCGCTCGAGCACGACGTTGCGGCCTTTCGGGCCCAGCGTGACCTTGACCGCGTTGGCCAGGATGTTCACGCCTTCGACCATGCGGGTGCGGGCGTCGGAACCAAAGACGACGTCTTTTGCTGCCATGTGGTTTTCTCCAGTATTCGAGTTGTGGGCTTACTTCTTCTCGACGACGGCGAAGAGGTCTTCCTCGCGCATCACGAGCAGCTCGTCGCCGTCGACCTTGACGGTCTGGCCGCTGTACTTGCCGAACAGCACGCGATCGCCGACCGCGATGTTCAGCGCCACGAAGTCACCCTTTTCGTTGCGCTTGCCGGGACCGACGGCCAGAACTTCGCCCTGGTCGGGCTTTTCGGCGACGTTGTCGGGGATGACGATGCCCGAGGCAGTCTTGGTTTCCTGCTCGAGGCGCTTGACGATCACGCGATCGTGCAACGGGCGAAGCTTCATTTCATCTCCAGTCGAAAAAGGTACGCAATGGGGTCGCGCGACACTCATATGTGAGCACTCGCTGCGCTGACCGGTGCTGTCGAATGACAGCGGACCCGATCATCAGCACTCAATCGAGTCGAGTGCTAACAGAACGATTATAGGGGCCGTTCGTGAGGGTTCAAGAGGCGCTCACAAGGAGATTTGGGGGGCGCAGTCCACCGGGCTGGCGACTCAGCTCATCGCCGCGGGGCCGCTGATGCCCCGGAAGCGTGCGCCTAGCGGGGCGAAGCTGTCTCCTGGCGCCGGAGGACCGTACGCCCGAACGCGGGTCCGCTGCGCCTGCCCGAGGGTCGCTCAGGCGTTCTCGGACGGCGGCGTCGGCTCGTCGCCGAGGTCGGCCGGCGGCGTCGCCGGCACCCGATAGCCTTCGCTCGCCCAGGCGCCGAGGTCGGCCCCCCGGCAGCGCTCGCTGCAGAACGGCCGCCAGGGGTTGCTCGGATCGAAGGATGCCGGCTGGCGGCAGCTCGGGCAGGGTACGCGGCGCGGGGCGCCCGGGAGCGAATCACCCGCAGAGCGCGTCGTCTTCTTCACCACCACGCCACCTTCGTCGTCGTCAGCTGCACAGTGTCAGGTCGAAGGGCGTGTCGTCGACGCTGGGCCGCAGCCGGCCTTCGCCCTCGGCACGCATGAACCGCACCGATGCCATCAGCCGGTGACCGGAGATCTCGGGGACGAGGCCGGTGCCATCCTCGAAGCGCACGCGCATCAGGTGGTAGAGCTTGCCCGGAGGCAGGCTCTGCTGGTACTGGCCGCCGACCGCCACCACACGCTGGGCGGCGCCGCTGTCGCGCAGCAGCCCGAGCAGCACCGACAGCGCGCGCGCCAGCGGCTTGACGCTGTCGATCCAGCGCAGCAGGTCCTCGCGCCGGCGCGCGGGTGGCAGCTGCTGCCATGCATAGTAGGCCGGCAGGTCGAATTCGCAGGTGCCGCCAGGGATGTTGATGCGGCTGCGGATGGCCATCAGCCACTCGTTGCCGGTCAGCGCCTGCCCGGCTTTGCCCGCGACCTGGTTCAGTTCATTGAACGCCGAATCCATGCGGCCGGTGACTTCGTCGAGCACCGACTCCGAGATATTCGGATTGCCCCGGTAGGCCTCGAGCTGCGACTTGTGGCGCTCGAGCTCCTTCAGCAGGTCAGATTTGAGGTCGGCCCGCGACGCGACGTCCATGACCTCGAACAGCGTCGCGAGCGCGAAGTGGTGGTCGACCGGTGCGTCGCGCGCTACCAGCTGCCCCAGGCGGTCGAACAGGTGCTCGAGCCGCAGCATCGTTCGGATGCTCTCGTTGAACGGATATTCGTACAGGACCGTGGCCAATGCGTACCACCGCGGTAAAGGATCTGCGGGCATTGTTCCACACGGTCATCGGGTGCCGATCCAGGCCGACCAAAGCGCCAGCACGTCGCTCGCGAGGCGGTCGGGCGTCGTGTGATCACCGTTGTGGATCACCGCATCGGCGATCGCGCGGCGCGCGCGGCGACTGGCCTGCTGGTCGATCACGCGGCGGACCGCGGACTCGTCCCAGCCGCTGCTCCGGGCGAGTACGCGGCGAACCTGTACCTCCTGCGGGCAGTCGACCACGAGCACGCGGTCGACGCGACCGCGCCAGTGGGACGACTCGGTCAGCAGGGGCACGTCGAAGACCACCGGGCGGCCTGCGGCCCGCGCCGCCCGATCGGCAGCCGCGGCGCCGATCAGCGGGTGCAGCACGGCCTCGAGCCGTGCCTTGGCGGCGCCATCAGCGAACGCGACGGACCGCATGCGGTCTCGATCGAGAGCGCCGTCGACGCCGATCAGCGTCGGCCCGAAGGCCTGCACCAGCGCGGGCAGCGCCGCGCCGCCCGGCGCGGTCAGTTCGCGTGCGATCGCGTCGGTGTCGACGAGCCAGGCACCCGCCGCGACCCAGCGCGCCGCGACCGTGCTCTTGCCGCTGCCGATCCCGCCGGTGAGTCCGATCGTCGCCACCGGCGGTGCCGTCATGCTCAGGCCCAGCCGATGAACTCCAGCACGCGCGGCAGGCCCAGCAGCAGCACGCCGATGCCGCCGCCGGCCAGGAAGGGGCCGAACGGCACGAAGCGGCCCTCCCGCAGAGAGCCCGACATCTTCATCCCGATGCCGACCAGCGCGCCGAGGATAGACGCGAACAGCACGATCGGCAGGATCGCCTGCCAGCCCAGCCAGGCGCCCAGCGCGGCGAGCAGCTTGAAGTCCCCGAAGCCCATCCCCTCCTTGCCGGTGGCGAGCTTGAACAGCCAGTAAACCGACCACAACGACAGGTAGCCCACGACAGCGCCCCAGACGGCGTCCTTCAGCGTCAGGTTCCAGCCCAGCGCCGCGGCGATCAGCGCCGCCCACAGCAGTGGCAGCGTCAGCGCGTCGGGCAGCACGGTCGTGTCCCAGTCGATCGCCGACAGGGCCAGCAGCACCGCGACCACCGCGCACCAGACCAGTGTCATCGGCTGGGCCCCCAAACGCCACGCGACCGCCGCGAAGAGGGCGCCGGTCAGCAGCTCCAGCAGCGGGTAACGCGCCGAGATGCCGGTGCCACAGCCCGAGCAGCGCCCGCGCAGCCACAACCACGACAGCAGGGGAATGTTCTCGTGCCAGCGGATGGCATGGCCGCAGGCCGGGCAGCGCGATGCCGGCCGCGCGATGTTCAAGGGCGTGAGGGCTTCGAGGCGGGACTCGAGCGCCGTGCCCGCCTGCCCGACCGCGAGCGGCGCGGGCGCAGAGAACACGCGCCGGAATGACTCTGCGTCGCCGAGCTGGCCGCTGACGTCGGCCCACCACTGCCGCTCGATCATCAGCGGCAGCCGGTGCACGACCACATTCAGGAAGCTGCCGACCAGCAGGCCGAGCAGCCCCAGCGCCCACGGCGCCAGCAGCAGGTCGAGCGGACCCAAGTCAGACGACCGCGCCGAGCTTGAAGATGGGCAGGTACATCGAGA
>JBDTUO010000351.1:0-3637 GCA_040007675.1 Rubrivivax sp. | reverse complement strand
ACAAAGAGGTCCACCGGGATCCGTCCCATGGCTTCGTGCTGCTGGCGCATACGGAGCACGTGGGACCGTACAGACCGCCCCACGACCACGGCCGGGGATGGGTCATCTATGCCATTCAGCGGGGTGAAATCGAAATGGGGACCTACGCCCGTATCGAGGAGCCCGACGGGCGCATCCGGCTCGTGAAACGCAACTCGACCCTGGTGCGACCTGGCCAGGTTCAGGTCTATCTGCCAGGCGACATCCACGACACTCGCTGCGTGAGCGGGCCTGCACTGTTGTTCCGCTTCACGGAAAGAGACCTGAAGAAGGAGGACAACGAGGAACACCAAGTGACGCGATACGTCGAGCGAGACGGTGCGTGGACCGTCGGCTCGCCATGACCCGCCTCAGCCAGGTCCTTGGGCTACGATGGCCGCCGACGTTCACGGCGCTGGCCGATGTGCGGCAAGAACGTTCGTCTTGGGTTCGGAGCGATGCTCGCCCGAGCTCGCATCCCGAATTTCAAACAGACCCTGCCAGCGAGGGGCTGCTCGAGCCCCGGCGCACGGTCGCGATTGCCGCCGTGCTGGCAGCCATGGTGCTCGCGGTACTCGATGCCGCGATTGCCAACGTGGCACTTCCAGTGATGGCCCAGTCCCTGCAGGTGACACCTGGCGAGTCGGTGTGGATCGTGACCGCCTACCAGAGCGCCCTCGTGATGGGCCTGCTGCCCTGCGCAGCGCTCGGCGACAGCCGGGGCTATCGCCGGGTGTTCACGGCTGGTGTTGCGCTGTTCACAGCCGCGTCGTTGTCATGCGCACTCTCACCGTCGCTGCCGTGGCTCGTCGCGGCACGACTTCTTCAAGGGCTCGGTGCGGCGGCGGTCATGGCACTCGGCATTGCGCTGCTGCGCCTCGTTGTTCCTCAGCGCCAGCTCGGCGCTGCCATTGCCTGGAACGCCCTGGCTGTGGCCCTCACTTCGGCAGCAGGCCCGACGATCGGCGCGCTGATCTTGTCGGCTGCGAGCTGGCATTGGTTGTTCGCGATCAACCTGCCTCTGGGTCTGATGGTGTTCGTGGCAGCGCGTGCGCTGCCAGGTCGCCCTGGCTCGGCGCGCAAGATCGACCGATTCAGCGTCACGCTGAGCGTTGCGGCCCTTGCGTCGCTGGTGATCGGCGCGGAAGTACTGCTGACCGCGCCGGCGCTCGCCGCCTTGCTGCTCGCCGCGGCGGCCCTGGGCCTGGCCGCGCTGGTTCGCCGGGAGATGCGCAGCGAGACGCCCTTGATCCCGCTCGACCTGCTGCGTGCGAGGTCGTTCCGCACTTCGGTGATCGCCTCGGTCTGCTGTTTTGCCGGAGTCACCCTTGGCTTGGTGGCACTGCCTTTCTATCTGCACCACAGCCTTGGCCAGACTACTTTGACGACCGGGCTGTACATGACGCCCTGGCCGTTGACCGTGGCGATCGTGGCCCCGCTGGCAGGCCGGCTCGCCGATCGTGTCGCGACCGCCTGGCTGTGTGCTGCCGGCGGCGTCTGTCTGGCCGTCGGGCTCGCCGCCGCCTCGCTGTGGCCGCTCAGGGGTGACCCACTGCCGCTGGTGCCGCTCACCGTGTTGTGTGGTCTGGGCTTCGGACTCTTTCAGGTGCCGAACAACCGCAACATGTTCCTCTCGACACCGCGCGAACGCAGTGGCGCAGCAGGGGGCATGCAGGCCAGCGCCAGGTTGGCAGGCCAGACCGCCGGTGGGGTCGTGATGAGCCTGCTCTTCAGTGTGGCGTCCGCCGAGTCAGCACCCAGAATCGGGCTTGCGCTGGGCGCGCTGCTGACCTTGGCCGCGGGACTTGTGAGCATGCGGCGAGTCAATGCGACGGCTGACCGCTGACCGCTGCCCGATCCACCGCCCCATCACACCCCTGGATTCCAACGCCATGAGTCGCACCGTTCCGCCTTCTCAGCCCGCCATGACCGACCCCAACCCGTGGTGGCGCCGGGCCTTGCGCCACCCTTTGGCGCGCATGCTGGCCGCATCCCTGGCGATGTTCATGGCGCTGGCGCTGAGCTTTGCTGTAACGGAATCCTTGCTGCCCAAGGAGACCCTCATCGCCTGGCCCAACGTGGCCGGGGCGCTCGCCTGTGCGCTGGGCTACTGGGCTTACGTGAAGTGGGTCGAGCGGCGAGCCGTCAACGAGCTGGGCGCCTCCGGCGCGCTGGCCGAGTGGGCGCGCGGCGCGGTGCTGGGTGTGTTGCTGGGCTTGCTGACGCTGGCACCGCTGTGGGGCATCGGTGTCTACCGCTTCGAGGGCCTCGGCGACAGCTTTCCGCTCGTCAGGCAAATTCCTGAGATGCTGCTGGTATCGGTGATGGAAGAACTCCTGATGCGGGGCGTGGTGTTCCGGATCGCCCAGCAGGCCTGGGGAACCCGGCGCGCGCTTGTGCTCACGACCTTGCTGTTCGTCGTCGCCCACCTGCCCGGCGAGATCAGCTGGATAGGCATGCTGGTCACGGCCGCGGCCTCGTTGGCCTTCACCGCCGCGTATCAAATCAGCGAGCGTCTTTGGCTGCCCATGGGCATGCACTTCGCCTGGAACTACCTGTTTTCGGCCGTGCTTTCGGTGCCGGTGTCGGGCCATGAGGCCAAGGGTTGGCTGCACGGCTCGATGAGCGGTCCCGGGTGGCTCAGCGGAGGCGGTTACGGTATCGAGGCCTCGGCCATGGCCCTGTTGGTGTGGTCCGTGGCCGCCGCGCTGTTGCTGCACCGCGCTTACGCTCGGGGCAAGGTCACGCCGTATCGTCAGCAGACCGCCTGATCCCGCGAGATCATCGTCGGCTCTGGTGTGTCGTCCGGACCCGGCATGGCTCGACAGACCTCTCGAACACATTCGCGAAGCCAGCGGTGCGCGGTGTCACCGTCCAGCCGTGGGTGCCAGAGCAGTGAAACCGTGAACTGCGGAATGGCCAGCGGTATGGCAAAACTGTGCATGCCGGCGTAGAGCGTGCCGGTGTGCCGCTCGTGAACGGTTGCGACCAGGTCGGTCGCGCGAGCCAATGCCAGTGCCGCCGAGAAACCGCCGACGATGACCGCGATCCGCCGTTCGAGCCCCAACGCTGCCAGGGCGCTGTCGATGGGTCCTTTGTCGTCGTCTCGACGCGAGACGTGTACGTGTGCGGCCTCGGCAAAGCGCGAGGGCGTGACCTCGCCTTCGCTCAGCGCGTGCCCGGCTCGAACGACACCCACGTAACGGTCGCGAAACAAGGCCTGCGTGTGCACTTCCGGGCCGATGGCCTTGTCGACCACGCCAGTTTCCAGATCGACCGTCCCGTCCCTCAGCGGCCCGCTGCCCTTGTCGAGCTTGTGCACGAAGTGCAAGCGTGCGCCGGGCGCCTCTGCGGCCAGGCGAGCCAGGAGTGCCGCGCCGAAGTTCTCCACGAAGCCCTCGCTGGCCCTTAGGGTGAACGTTCGGTCGAGTTGTCCGAGGTCGAGCTTGTTGGCGGGTCGCAGGGCCGCTTCGGCGTCGTGAACCAGTTGTGCGATGGCTTCGCGAAGTTCGAGCGCCCGGGGCGAGGCCACCATGCTGCGACCTGCCCTCACCAGCAGCGGATCGCCGGTCGCCTCGCGCAATCGCGCCAATGCGCGACTCATGGCCGACGGGCTCAG
>JBDTUO010000350.1:0-3646 GCA_040007675.1 Rubrivivax sp. | reverse complement strand
GGCGCGGGCGGCATGAAAAAGGCGCCGCAAGCGGCGCCCTTCGGGATGCGAAGCGGGCCGGCGGGAGCCGGCCCGTCGAGGGTCCTTACCGCACGACAGCGAGCTGATCGCGCGCACCACCCTTGTAGGTGTACAGCGTCAGCGCGCCGTTCTTGATGTCGCCCTTCTCGTCGAACGAGATGTTGCCGGTGACGCCCTTGTAGCCGCTGGTCTTGGCCAGCACCGGCAGGTACTTGGCGGGGTCGGCCGAACCGGCCTTGACCATCGCGTCGACCATCACCATCAACGCATCGTAGGTGTACGGCGCGTAGATCTGGACATCTGCACCGAATTTCTGCTTGAAGTCGGCGCGGAACTTCTCCATGCCGACCTTCTGCTCGCCCTCGACGCCACCGGCTTCGGCACAGACGACCTGGCCGTCGGCCATCGTGCCGGCCGCCAGCTTCGGCAGCTCGCCGGTGCAGATGCCGTCACCGCCCATGAACTTGGCGGTGATGCCGAGCTGCTTCATCTGGCGCAGCATCGGGCCGGCCACGGCGTCCATGCCACCGAAGAACACGAGGTCGGGCTTGGCGGCCTTGATCGCGGTCAGGATGGCGGTGAAATCGGTCGCCTTGTCGGTCGTGAACTGGCGGCCGACGGTCTTGCCGCCCGCCGCCTTGACGCCCTTCTCGAACTCCTCGGCCACGCCCTGGCCGTAGGCGGTGCGGTCGTCGATGATCGCGACCGACTTGGCCTTCATCGTGTTGACGGCGTACTTGCCGAGCGTGCTGCCAAGCTGGGTGTCGTCAGACAAAACGCGGAACGCGGTCTTGTAGCCCTGGCGGGTGTACTTCGGGTTGGTGGCGGACGGCGAAATCTGCGGGATGCCGGCATCGAAGTAGATCTTCGACGCGGGAATCGTCGTACCGGAGTTCAGGTGGCCGATGACGCCGTTGACCTTGCTGTCGACCAGCTTCTGCGCCACCGCGGTGCCCTGCTTCGGGTCGCCGGCGTCGTCCTCGGCAAGCAGCTCGAACTTGGCCTTCTTGCCGCCGATCATCACGCCCTTGGCGTTGAGCTCCTCGATCGCCATTCGCGCGCCGTTCTCGTTGTCCTTGCCGAGGTGGGCGATCGCGCCGCTGGTCGGGCCGACGTGACCGATCTTGACGACCAGATCCTGGGCCATTGCGGTGCCGGCCACGAGGGTGGCGGCGACGACAGCGATGGCTTTGAGCTTGATGTGCATGTAGGAACCTCCGAGGGGTGGGATGGTGGACGGGCAAGCCCGGCCGCTCAATGCGGGAAGCGCAGAACGATACTCCAGAATGCACCGGCCCCGGCCTCCGGGTAAGCGCGTGCACGCTGGCTATCAACGCCGCCGCGGACCCCGCGGACGACCTTCGCTCCCCGGGACTTCCCCTAGCACCGCGCCGGCCGCTGCGGCGTTCCTCGCCGCGCCGGAGCCCATGGCTGCGGTCAGCCCCGGGGCGTGTGGTGCAGCGGCACGACGCCCCAGCCTTCGTAGTGGCGCCAGCGCTGGCGTGCGGCCACGCGCGCCTCGGGCTCCGTGCCGACGACCTCGATCACGCGCTCGAAATCGTCGGCCGCCGCCGGTGGCGCGGCACCGAGGTTGACGAGCACCGGTGGCCACGGGCGCGCCGGCGGTTCGCTGCACAGCCACACCGGCGTGCGCGCGGCCAGCGCGTCCGCCGGGCCGGGTATGCGCACATGGGGCACGAAGGCCTGCGGGTCGAAGGTCCACAGCAGTTCGTCGAGCGCGGCGAGATCGGCCGGCGCTGCCGTCACCAGCACCCGCGCGCCGGCGCCGACGGCCTTGCGCAACAGCCGGCACGTGAACAGCGCCGGCGCCGCGACGCCGGTGTGGAACTCCACCTGCGCCGGCATCGCGGTGTGCGCGCGCCGCGCTCAGGCGGCAGCGCGGGCGAGCAGGAAATGCGTCAACAGCGGCACCGGGCGCCCGGTGGAGCCCTTGGCGACGCCGGACTTCCACGCGGTGCCGGCGATGTCCAGGTGCGCCCACGGGAACTTGGCCGTGAAGCGCTTCAGGAACATCGCCGCCGTCACGGCGCCGCCCGCGCGGCCACCGATGTTGGCGACGTCGGCGAACGAACTCTTCAGCGCCTCGTCGTATTCGTCATCGACCGGCATGCGCCACGCGAGGTCCTGACCCGCCTGGCCGGCGGCGAGCAGTTCGTTCGCCAGCGCATCGTCCGGGCTGAACAGCCCCGAGCGGTGGTGGCCGAGCGCGATCACGCAGGCGCCGGTGAGCGTCGCGATGTCGACCACGGCCGCGGGCTTGTAGCGCTCGGCGTAGGTCAGCGCGTCGCACAGCACCAGCCGGCCTTCGGCGTCGGTGTTGAGGATCTCTATCGTCTGGCCCGACAGGCTGGTGACGACGTCGCCCGGCTTGACCGCCTTGCCGCTGGGCATGTTCTCGGTCGCCGGGATCAGCCCGACGACGTTGAGCTTGGGCTGCAACTCGGCCAGCGCGCGGAAGGTGCCGAGCACGCTCGCCGCGCCGCCCATGTCGAACTTCATCTCGTCCATCTCGCCACCGGGCTTGAGCGAGATGCCCCCGCTGTCGAACGTGATTCCCTTGCCGACCAGTACCACCGGCGGCACCGCCTTCGCGGCGCCACGGTACTCGAGCACGATGAACTTCGGCGGCTCGTCGGTGCCACGCGCGACGGCGGCGAAGCTGCCCATGCCGAGCGCCTCGATCTCCTTGCGCCCGAGCACCTTGACCTTGGTGTGCGCGGCCTTGCCGAGCTTGCGCGCAACGTCCGCGAGGTAGCTCGGCGTGCAATGGTTGCCCGGCCGGTTGGCGCACTCGCGCGCCAGCGCCACGCCGGCGGCGATGCCTGCACCGCGCCGGATGCCGGCGTCGGCGGCCGCCTGCTCGGCCTTCGTGCAGACCAGCAGCACGGCCGCCAGCGCGGACGCCGGCGGTGCACTCGGCTTGGTCGCGCGATACAGGTAGACCGCGTCGGTGGTGGCGGCGACCACCGCCTCGGCGGCCGCGCCGTCGAGTGGCGCACCGGCGACCAGCACCGCGAGCCGCTGAGTCCCGCCGCCTTTCAACAGGCCGAGGCCGGCGGTCGCTGCCTTGCGCAGCGCCGCCGCGCCGGCGTCGGCCGCGCAGGCGAACACCAGGCGCGGCGCCTTGACGCCGCTGGCGGCACCCACGTAGGCGCTGCGGCCGGCCTTGAATGCGAAGTCGCCCGCGGCCACCGCGGCAGCGCAGGCGGCGGCGATCGCCTTCGGCAGCGAGGCCGGCGCGGCGTCGCCGCTCACGATCACGAGCAAGGCGTCGGCATCGACGCCGGCCGCACCTGCGGCGCCGGGCACCAGGGTCTTGAAGTCCATAATCGTCGTCCGTTTGCCGAACAAAGCCGAGGATGGTATTCGATTCAACGGTGCGCCGCGAACTGGCGCGGAGCTTCGGCGCGACCCTCGTGGTCATCCTCACCATCGTGCTGACGATGATGCTGATCCGCACCGTCGGCCAGGCGGCCAAGGGCCAGATCGCGCCCCAGGACGTCGTGCTGCTGTTGGGGTACCTGGCGCTCGGCAACCTGCCGACGATGCTGGCGCTGTCGCTGTTCGTCGCCGTCGTGGTCACGCTCGGCCGCATGTACCGCGA
>JBDTUO010000349.1:0-3652 GCA_040007675.1 Rubrivivax sp. | reverse complement strand
GCTTGACGGTGGCGATGTTGGTGTAGGCGTCGGTGATGCGGCCCGTCATCAGCGAGCGCGCGTCGGCCTGCGTCTGCGCCGTCCGCGCGAGCCGCGGCACGAAATAGCGCATCGACACCAGATACAGCGCCAGCCACAGCATGAACGGCCCGAGCGTTCGCAGGTCGAAGCTGCCGAGCACGGCCGCCATCGTGACGAAATAGATCACGACGTAGACCATGATGTCGGCCAGGATCATCCAGACGTCGCGCACCGCGAGCGCCGACTGCATCACCTTGGTCGAAATGCGGCCGGCGAACTCGTCCTGGAAGAAGCTCATGCTCTGCGCGAGCATCAGCCGGTGGAAGTTCCAGCGCAGCCGCATCGGCAGGTTTCCCGCCAGCGCCTGTTGCTTGAACAGCGACTGCAGCGCCGCCAGCACGATGCTCCCCGCGAGCACCGCCAGCAGCAGCAGCAGCGTGTCGCGTTCGCGCGCCCACAGCTGCGCCGGCGGCACCTCGCCGAGCCAGTCGACGATGCGGCCGAGCATCGCGAACAGCAGCGCCTCGAACGCGCCGATGCCGGCGGTGAACAGCGTCATCAGCGCGATGTAGCGCCGCGTGCCCTTCACGCACGCCCACAGGAACGGGAACAGCCCGTTCGGCGGGGGAGCCGGGGGCTCGTCCGGGTACGGCTGGACGAGCCGCTCGAAGGCGGCGAACAACACGGCAGCGGGCCCTCGATGGCGGCGGGGGGCGCAGTGTAGTCAATGCGTGGCGCGAACCCGCCGCGCGGCGCCGCGCCTGCGGATCCGCCGCCGGCGTAGCGCTACGGCGTCCCGCGGAATGATCAGCCGGCGCGCAACACGCGGTCGCGGCCTTCATCCTTCGCGCGCCGCAGTGCGCCGCTGGCGCGCTCGAGCAGCGTCACCGGGCCGTCCATCGCCGCCGGGTCGAGCGCAGCGACGCCGGCCGACACGCTGACCTCCAGCGTGCGGCCGTCGATCGACTTCGGCACCAGCGCCCGCACCTGCGCGCGGATGCGCTCGGCGACCGCGGCGGCCTCGTCGAGGCTCGTCTCCGGCATCACGACGACGAACTGCTCACCGCCGTAGCGCGCCACCCAGTCCACCAGCCGCACGCAGCCCGCCGCGGTGCCGGCGATGCGCTTGAGTACCTCGTCGCCGGTCGGCCAGCCGTAGGTCGCGTTGACGGCATGGAAATGGTCGACGTCGATCAGCGCCACCGCCAGTGCGCGCTCGTGCTTGCGCGCGCGGTCGACCTCGCGCGCGATGCGCTCGTCGAAGTAGCGCCGGTTGTGCACACCCGTCAGCGGATCCTCCAGCGCCTGCCGGCGCGCGCCTTCGACCAGCCGCCGACCCATGTCGGTGACCATGTCGGTCAGCCGGTCGGCGTAGTGCCGCGTGACGTTGCGAAACCGTTCGAGCTCGGCCTCGGGGTCGGGCGGGCCCCCGGCGTCGATGAAGGTCTCGTGGGTCGACAGCTGGTGCCGACCGTTCGCCTTCGCCTCCCGCAGCGCGCGGCTGACTTCGGCCAGCAGCGCCGGCGCCTGGCATTCCGGGCGCGCGAGCGTCAGGCCGGCGCTGGCGCCCAGCGCCACGCCGTGCTCGCGCGCGAAGGGCGCCAGCGCCTCGTCGATGCGCGTGATCAGTGCGCGCGCGTCCTTGACCAGCGTCGCCCTGTCGTAACGCGATATCAGCAGCATGAATTCCTCGCCGCCGAAACGCGAGACGACGTCGCCCGGCGCGACGGCGCGTCGCAACGCCGCTGCCACCGTGGCGAGCACCTGGTCACCGACGGCGTGACCGGCGGCGTCGTTCAGGCGCTTGAAGTGGTCCAGGTCGATCAGCACCAGCGCGCGCTGGTCCTGCGGAATCGGGTCGGCCAGCGCTTCGCGAAGCGCGGCGTCGAAGGCGCGCCGGTTCTGCAGCCCGGTCAGGCCGTCGATGTCCTGCGGTCGCATCTCCTGCGCCCGGCGCAGCAGCCGCTGCAGCCGCGCCGCGACCACCGCCGGCGTGGTCGGGGTGCGCAGCACCTCGTCGGCGCCGCGCGTCCACTCCAGCGCGCGCAGCTCGTCGCGCTCGGTGGTCGCGATCACCAGCGTCGGCCGGTCGTCGAGGCCGTATTCGGTGCGCAGGTCCAGCGGGTCCGGAAAGCTCGCGGTCTGCAGCACCCGCACCGCGCCTTCGGCAGACGGCGAGGCCCCGACGGCCGCCTCGACGACCTGCACGCCATGCGGCTCCATCGCACGGCCGACGTGGCGGTTGAAGAGCTCGGCGCGGGGCGCCACCCAGACGACGGGCAGGGGAGGATGTTCCATCGGCACTCCTTCGCCGGACCGGTGCGCGCCCGGGGCGCGGGCGCGGCATGCGCCCACGCTCATCCTGCCAGCGAGTTGCCTCGCGCGGGTCCTGCGCGGACCCGCGGCCGCGTCGCAATGCGCGTATGCCGGCGTTTCGATGGGTCCGGGGAGCGTGCAGCGACTGGCTAGAGGCTCCAGCCTAGGCCGGCACGGACCGCGCGATCCGCGCCGCCCGGCCTCCACAATGGTCCGCATGACGAGCGACCCCTCCCGCACGCACGATGACGTTCGCCCCGAGACCTTCGACTACATCGTCGTCGGCGGCGGCTCGGCCGGCTCGGTGCTCGCCGCGCGGCTGAGCGAGGACCCGACGGTGAGCGTGGCGCTGCTCGAAGCCGGCGCCATGGACCGCAGCCCGCTGATCCACTGCCCGGCGGGCATCGCCGTGCTGGCGCAGACCGGCGGCTCGAACTGGGGCTTCGAGACCGTGCCGCAGGCGGGACTGGGGGGGCGGCGCGGCTACCAGCCGCGAGGTCGTGTGCTCGGTGGATCGAGCGCCGTCAACGCGATGATCTACCTGCGCGGACAGCGCGAGGACTACGCGCACTGGGCGGCGTGCGGCAACCCGGGCTGGGATTGGGATGGCGTGCGCCCCTACTTCCTGCGCGCCGAACACAACGAGCGCGGCGCCGACGCCTGGCACGCGACCGGCGGGCCGCTGAACGTGGCCGACCTCAAGCGCCCGCACCGCGTTGCCGCGGCCTTCGTCGAGGCCGGGCGCCAGGCGGGGCACCCGATCAATACCGACTTCAACGCCGAACGACAGGACGGCGTCGGCTGGTACCAGGTGACGCAGCGCCGCGGCGAACGCTGCAGCGCGGCCCAGGCCTACCTGCACCCGCACCTGGGTCAGCGACCGAACCTCAGCGTGCTGACCGGCGCGCACACCACGCGAGTGATCCTGGAAGGCCGCCGCGCGACCGGCGTCGAACTGCTGCGCGGCGAGCGCGCGCGCCAGGCGCTGCGCGCGCGGCGCGAGGTGCTGCTGTGCGCCGGCGCGCTGCAGTCTCCGCAACTGCTGCAGCTGAGCGGCATCGGGCCGGCGGCGGTGCTGCAGCCCCTCGGCATCCCAGTGACGCACGAGCTGCCGGCCGTCGGCGCCCACCTGCACGACCACGTCGACGTCGTGCAAGTCGTCGACACGCCGCGCGTGCGTGACCTGTTCGGGCTGTCGCCAGTCGGCGCGTGGCACGCGCTGCAGGGCATCGTCGAATGGCAGCGCCGCCGCGACGGCCCGCTGACGACCAACTTCGCCGAGGCGGGCGCCTTCCTGCGCAGCGCGCCCGGGCTG
>JBDTUO010000348.1:0-3655 GCA_040007675.1 Rubrivivax sp. | reverse complement strand
GCTACATGCGCGGCGTGCCCTTCGTGCAGGTGCCGACGACGCTGCTGGCGCAGGTCGATTCGTCGGTCGGCGGCAAGACGGCGGTGAACCACCCGCGCGGCAAGAACATGATCGGCGCGTTCTACCAGCCCAGGCGTGTGCTGTGCGACCTCGACACGCTGGCGACGCTGCCGTCGCGCGAGCTCAGCGCCGGGCTGGCGGAGGTCATCAAGTACGGGCCGATCGCCGACCCGGCCTTGCTCGACTGGATCGAGCTGAACCTCGACGCGTTGCGCGCGCGTGACCCGGCGCCGCTGGCGCACGCGGTGCAGCGTTCGTGCGAGATCAAGGCGGCGGTGGTCGGCGCCGACGAGAAGGAGGCGGGCCAGCGCGCGATCCTGAACTTCGGCCACACCTTCGGCCACGCGATCGAGGCCGGGCTCGGCTACGGCGAGTGGCTGCACGGCGAGGCGGTCGGCTGCGGCATGGTGATGGCGGCCGAGCTGAGCGCGCGGCTCGGCGGCGTTGATGCGGGGTTCGTGCAGCGGCTGGAAGACCTGATTCGCCGCGCCGGGCTTCCGGTGGCGGCGCCGGCGCTCGTCGGCGGTGCCGATCGCTGGCTGGAGCTGATGCGGATCGACAAGAAGGCCGAAGACGGCGCGATCCGCTTTGTCGTGCTCGAGGCGCCGGGCCGGGCCGTGCTGCGGCCGGTGCCCGTTGGGCTGGTGCGCGAGGTGATCGCGGCGCGCACCGGCGCGCATTGAACTCGGCGGGCCGCGGCAGGCTGCAGCATCCATCCATGAGCGCCGCGCAGATCGATCCTGCCACCGGCCTGGCGCGCTGGGCGAGCGACCCGCGCCGCACGCGCGGCCGGCGTCACGCCGAGCCGCCCGCGGCGCCGCGCACCGAACACCAGCGCGACCGCGACCGCATCGTGCACTGCAGCGCGTTTCGGCGCCTGGTCTACAAGACGCAGGTGTTCGTCAACCACGAAGGCGACCTGTTCCGTACCCGGCTGACCCACTCGCTGGAGGTGGCGCAACTGGCGCGTTCGGTGGCGCGCGCGCTGCGGCTGAACGAGGACCTCGTGGAGGCGATCGCGCTGGCCCACGACCTGGGCCATACGCCCTTCGGCCACGCCGGGCAGGACACGCTGCACCAGCGCATGCAACCCTGGGGTGGCTTCGAGCACAACCTGCAGAGCCTGCGCGTCGTCGACCGCCTGGAGCAGCGCTACCCGGATTTCGATGGCCTGAACCTCAGCTTCGAGACGCGTGAAGGCATTCTCAAGCGCTGCCCGCGTGCGATGGCGCAGCGGCTGGAGGCGGCCGAGCCGGGCGGCGTCGGCCGGCGCTTTCTCGATGGCCGCCAGCCGGGCCTGGAGGCGCAGCTCGTGAACCTGGCCGACGAGATGGCCTACAGCGCGCACGACGTCGACGACGGCGTGCGCTCCGGGCTGCTCGACTGGGACGGCGTGGTGGAGGCGGTGCCGTTGTTGCGGCGTTTCCAGGAGGAGGCGCTGGCGGTGCACCCCGGGCTGGCGGAGATGCCCGGGCGGCGTCTGCTGGCGGAAACCCTGCGCCGCATGTTGTCGTCGCAGGTGCACGACCTGGTCGACACGACGGCGGCGCGGCTCGCCGCCGCCGATCCGGTGGACGCGGATGCGGTGCGCTTGCACGCGGCGCCACTGGTCGCGACGGGGGTGTCGATGCGCGACGCCGCCACGGCGCTCAGGCGCCACCTGTTCGCGTCGCTCTACCGCCACCCCCAGGTGATGCAGACGTCGGGGCGTGCGCAGGCGGTGGTGGGCGAACTGTTCGACGCCTACCTGGCCGCTCCGTCGGAGCTGCCGGCGGAACATGTGGCAGGCGCCGGCGGCGACCTGCCGCGCGCGGTGGCCGACTACATTGCCGGCATGACCGACCGCTTCGCGTTGCGCGAGCACCATCGCCTCACCGGTCGCCGGGTTTTCGACGATGACGATGCGCCCACGGCCTGATCGGCGCGGCCCGGCGGCCGGAGCCTGAGCGGTGGCCCGCCTGGCGCGCCTGGCCGTGGCCGGCCTGCCCCACTACGTGCTGCAGATGACGGTGCACGGGCAGCCGCTGGCGCCCGCTGCTGACGACCGGCTGGCCTTGCTCGACGCGCTCGGTGCCGCGACGAGGCAGCATGGTGTCGCTGTGTGGGGCTACGCGCTGCTGGCGCAGGGCCTGCACCTGCTGCTGTGCCCGGCCCAGGCCGCCAGTCTGGGGCAGGCGATGCAGACGCTGGGCCGGCGCTACGTGCCTGGCTACAACCGCCGACATCAGCGCAGCGGCGCGCTGTGGAGCAGCCGGTTCCGCGCCACGGTGGTGGAGCCGGGCGAGCGTGTGCTCACCGCGATGTGCCAGATCGACTCGCTCGCGTCGGCCGAGGGCGCGCCGTCGAGCGCGGCGCACCACGTCGGGCAGCACGCTGACCCGTTGCTGCAGGACCCGCCGTCGCTCTGGGCGCTCGGCAACACGCCGTTCGAGCGCGAGACCGCCTACCGCCGGCGGCTGGAGGCCGGCGTCGACGCTGCCGCGGGCGAGGCGCTGGCCCGCGCCGTGCACGGCGGGTGGGCGTTCGGCTCACCGGCATTCGTCGCCCAGGTGGCGCAGGCGGCGGGGCGGCCGGCGGCTCCGCGCCGACCCGGTCGGCCGTCGCGGCCTGCAGGCGCCGGCTCTTCTGATATGGCCCCAATTAAAGGCCGGCGAGATACGTATCCGTAATATATTGACTCTGACCCTGTATAAATCAGCTTGTCTTGCATGCTGCACTGCAGTACGCTAATGCCCCGTTCGCCCACTGCAGGAGCGCGCAATGAGCCCGGCTGCCCCCACCCCGCAAGAGATCCAGGCCGCCAGCGAGCGCGGGCTGTACGACCCGACGCAGGAGCACGATGCATGCGGCGTCGGCTTCATCGCCCACATCAAGGGGCACAAGGCGCATTCGATCATCGGCCAGGGGCTGAAGATCCTCGAGAACCTCGACCACCGCGGCGCGGTCGGGGCCGACCAGCTGATGGGCGACGGCGCCGGCATCCTGATCCAGATCCCGGACGAGTACTACCGCGCCGTGATGGCCGAGCAGGGCGTGGCACTGCCGGCGCCCGGCGAGTACGGCGTCGGCATGGTGTTCCTGCCGAAGGAGCATGCATCGCGCCGCGCCTGCATGCAGGAACTCGAACGGGCGATCAAGGCCGAGGGTCAGGTGCTGCTCGCGTGGCGTGACGTGCCGGTGGACCGCGACATGCCGATGTCGCCGACCGTGCGCGCCAAGGAGCCGGTGATCAAGCAGATCTTCATCGGCCGCGGCCCGGACGTCATCGTGCCGGACGCGCTCGAGCGCAAGCTCTACGTGATCCGCAAGACCGCGAGCAGCGCGATCCAGCGCCTGCGACTCACGCACAGCCACGAGTACTACGTGCCGAGCATGAGCTGCCGCACGGTGATCTACAAGGGCCTGCTGCTGGCCGACCAGGTCGGCACCTACTACCGCGACCTGCAGGACCCGCGTGCCACCTCCGCCTTCGCGCTCGTGCACCAGCGCTTCTCGACCAACACCTTCCCCGAATGGCGGCTGGTGCACCCGTACCGGCTCGTCGCGCACAACGGCGAGATCAACACCGTCAAGGGCAACTTCAACTGGATGCGCG
>JBDTUO010000347.1:0-3675 GCA_040007675.1 Rubrivivax sp. | reverse complement strand
GCGATGGTGATCAGCCACGACCGCTGGTTCCTCGACCGCATCTGCACCCACATCCTGGCCGCCGAAGGCGACAGCCAATGGTTCTTCTTCAACGGCAACTACCAGGAATACGAGGCCGAGAAGAAGAAGCGCCTGGGCGAGGAGGGCGCCAAGCCGCACCGGCTGCGCTTCAAGGCGCTGAAGTAGCCCGTCGGCCGGCGCCTCGCGCGGCCGGCGCACCGCCCGCGACCGTGCCTCGCGGCGGCGTCGGGCGGCTCCCGCCGGGCACCCCGGGGCGGCGGTCCGCACCGCCCGGGCCGTCGTTCGTCGCACCGGCGCCATGAGGCCCTTGGTCCGCCGCGGCGGCGCCGCTACGCTCGGGCCCGTGCCGAACTCCTCGCTGCCGTCGAACACGACCCGCCCCGCGCCCGGCGCTCCGCCGGTGCGGCCGTGGGCGGCCGACCTGACCGCGCGCAACATCGGCATCGCGATCGGGCTCGGGGTGCTGGCGGCGGTGGCGCTGAGCCCGCTGTTCATCACGCCGCTGGTCGTGCTGCTCGGGCGCACGCTCTTCCTCGCGCTGCTGCTGCTGGTCGTGCTCGCGCTCGCCGGGCGCTGGCCCGAGCGCTGGCGGCCGGAGTGGATGCCGCGCGGCACAGTGCAGGTGCTGGCCGTGGCGCTCAGCGCCCCGCTGGCCACCCTCGGCACCTACCTGTTGTCGACCGGGGGCAACCTGCAGCACTTCCTCGACACCCCGGCGCGTGTGCTCGGCTTCCTGCTGATCGCTGGCGTTGCGCTGTTGATCGGCCTGGTGCTGACGCCGATGGCGCTGCTGCGCGAGCGTGACGCCCAGGTGCGCTCGCAGGCGCTGCAGTTCGCGCTCGAACGCAGCACGCTCGAGCGGCAGGCGCTGGATGCGCGGCTGTCGCTGCTGCAGGCGCAGATCGAGCCGCACTTCCTGTTCAACACGTTGGCCAATGTGCAGGCGCTGGTCGAGAGCGGCTCGCCGCGTGCGCCGGCGGTGCTCGGCAGCCTGATCGCGTACCTGCGCGCGGCGATGCCGCGGCTGCACGGCGGGGCGCCGACGCTGGGCGACGAACTGTCGCTCGTGGGCGCCTACCTCGGACTGATGCAGATGCGCATGCCTGACCGCCTGCAGTTCACGATCGGCGCGGTGGACCCGGCGGTCGCGGCGCGTCGCTTCCCGGCGATGGCACTGCTGACCCTGGTCGAGAACGCGGTGTGTCACGGCATCGACCCGGCCGAGCAGGGCGGGCGGATCGACGTCGGCGCCCACCCCGAAGCCGACGGCGCGCTGCGCGTGTGGGTGGAGGACGGGGGCGTCGGCCTCGCGCCGCACGCCGCGCCCGGCACCGGGCTGGGCAACCTGCGCTCGCGGCTGCAGGCGTTCTACGGCGACCGCGCCGCGCTTGAACTGTCCGAGGTCACGCCGCACGGCCTGCGCGCCGAGCTGAGGCTGCCGCCGGACACCGACCGCGCGGCCGCACCCGGGGGCGCGGCAGCGCCGCTGCCCCGATTCACCTGAGGCCACCGATGCCCGCGACTGCACCGTCCACCGCGGTCTCCGAGGCTGGCCCGACTGCGCTCGTCGCCGACGACGAGCCGCTGTTGCGCGAGCGCCTCGTCAAGCTGTTGGCCAGCGCATGGCCTGCGCTGCAGGTCGTGGCCGAGGCGCGCAACGGACGCGAGGCGCTGGAGTTGTTCGACGAACTCGCACCCGATGTCGTGTTTCTCGACGTGCACATGCCGGGATTGAACGGCGTCGAAGCGGCACGCGGCATCGCGCGGCGGGCCGAGGTGGTCTTCGCCACCGCCTATGAACAGTACGCGGTGCAGGCCTTCGAGCAAGGGGCGGTCGACTACCTGGTCAAGCCCTTCGACGCCGAACGCCTGGCCGACACCGTGCAGCGGCTGCAGCCGCGGGTGCTGGCGCGACGAGCCGCGCGGGCGGGCGCCGCGGCCGATGTGCCGCCGGGGTCGGCGTCCGCACTCGATCCCGCACTCGAGAGCTTGGCGCAGGAACTCCGTCGCCGCGCCCTGCCGGGGTCGTGGCTGCAGTGGATCAAGGCGTCGGTCGGCCCGAGCCTGCGGCTGATCCCGGTCGAACAGGTGGTGTACCTGCGCTCCGACGAGAAGTACACGCTGGTCGCGTGGGAAGGCGGCGAAGCACTGATCCGCCGCACGATCCGCGAACTCGCCGACGAACTCGACCCCGACCGCTTCGTGCAGGTGCACCGTTCGGTGATCGTCAACCTCGGCTACGTGACCCAGGTGGTGCGCGGCGCCAACGAGACCGCCGACGTGCACCTGCGTGGCCGTCCCGAGCGGCTGCCGGTCAGCCGGAGCTACCTGCACGTGTTCCGGCAGATGTGAGGCTCGCGCCCCCGCCCCACAGGCGCGCCGCGCCGCGCACCCCGGAGGCATCGCCGTGGCGCGCCGGCACGAGCCGCGTGCGCAGCGGGTCGCTGCCGATGTCGGTGCGGCTCGCGCCGAACACCCAGCGGCCCCAGCGCGCGGGCACGTCGGTGTAGATGCCTTCGAGTTGCGACAAACCGCCGCCCAGCACGATCACGTCCGGATCGAGCAGGTTGATCGTCGACGCCAACGCCCGCGCCAGGCGGTCGGCATGGCGCTGCAGCGTCGCCGCGCAGTCGGCGTCACCGGCGGCCGCAGCGGCGGCGATGTGTTCCACCGTCAGATCCCGCCCGGTGCGACGACCATGGTCGGCTTGCACGGCCGGGCCGCTGAGTGTCGTCTCGATGCAGCCCCGCTGGCCGCAATAACAGACCAGCAGCGGCAGGTCGTCTGCCGTCGGCCAGGGTAGCGGGTTGTGACCCCATTCGCCGGCCAGTCCGTTGACGCCATGCAGGACCTGCCCGTGCACCGCAATGCCGGCACCGCAGCCGGTGCCCAGGATGACGGCGAACGCGACATCGGCACCGGCCGCCGCGCCGTCCGTCACCTCGGACAGCGCCAGGCAGTTCGCGTCGTTCGCCAGCCGCACCGGACGGCCCAGCCGGTGCTCGAGGTCGCGCTGCAACGGCCGCCCGTTGAGGCAGGTGGAGTTGGCGTTCTTGATGAGCCCGCCGGCGCCCGACGTGCCCGGATGGCCGACGCCGACGCTCAGCGGCGGCGCGTCCCGGGCCGCGCCGGCTGCAGCGGCCGCATCGGCCGCGGCGACGGCGTCGACCAGCGCGTCGACCGTGGCGTCGTAGCGACCGACCGGCGTCGCCACTCGGCGCCGCCAGACGATCGTGCCGTGCGCGTCGAGCACTGCCGCTTCGATCTTGGTGCCCCCGAGGTCGATCCCGAGGGCGGGTGCGGGCTGCGGCGGCATGGCGTGGTCGATGATGCCATTGCCCGTGGCGGGCGCTGCGCGAGACTTCTTGTCGACCCGCGCACGTCAGACGTCAGAGGTGGATAGCGCCCGCCTGCACCGGGCAGCCGATATCGGCCACCGTCGTCGCGTGCGCGGCGCGGTGCGGTGTCGCCACGGCCATCAGCGCCGGCGTCGTGCGCCCCTGCGCGATGGCGGTGGCGGCGTGCTGCTGCACGGCGAGCGCGTCGAGGCCGGCAACCAGCGACAACGCGACGACACCGGACAGGGTGGCGCCGGCGAGCTTGGCGAGGAGAGAGGCGTTCATCTGAAGTCCTTCGGGGTCGGCGCGCAGCGGG
>JBDTUO010000346.1:0-3707 GCA_040007675.1 Rubrivivax sp. | reverse complement strand
GGTGGCTGCCCGGGATGAACATCAGCGGGCCGTTGTACTCGTTGACGTCGTCCAGAAAGATCGCGACGTTCATTGCCCGCTCGGTCGGCATCAGGTCGTCGTTCTTCCAGGTGCCGTAGTCCTGATGCCATTGCCAGACGTCGCCCTCGAAGGCCATCTTGCCGTTGACCTTGAACTGGTGCATGTACAACGCGTCGCCGAGCAGCGCCTGCACCGGCTCGACCATTCGCGGGTGGCGCGCCAGCCGGGCGAACGGCGCGCTGACGAGGTGGGCGGCGAAATTCGTGCGCACCGCGTCGCTGCCCTTCTCGCGCACGTTGTAGGCCTCGCGGCGCGCGTACAGCGCCGGCACGGCGTCGGTCAGCACCTGCACCTCCTCGGGGCTGAACAGGCCGGGGAAGAACAGGTAGCCGTCGCGCTCGAACTGCGCGTGTTGCTCGGGGGTCAGCTTCATCGGGGATCTCCTGGTTGGGCGACAGGCAGCGGCGCGAGCACGCTGCCCAGGGCGGCGCTGGCATGGGCGCCGTGTTCTCGCGCCAGTCGCTCGGCGGCCAGCGTCTGATGGGCCCGCTCGACGAGGCCGGGCGCACTCTCGAGGTGCAGCAGATGAACGGGCATCGGTTGATTTATACAGGAGGTCGGAGGCGTTCCCGCCGCGCCGGCGCTCGACTGCGCCGCGCTCAGGCGGCCGGCAGGTGCAGCGTGATCGTGGTGCCGGGCGCCGATGCCGAGCCGGCCGTGTGCGAGCGCACGCTCAGGCGTCCGCCATGCAACTCGGCGATGCGCTGGACGATCGCCAGCCCGAGCCCCTTGCCGCCTTCACCCGCCGCCGGGGCGACGCTGTGGCGGCTCTGGAAAAAACGATCGAACAGGTGCGGCAGCGCCTCGGCCGGGATGCCGCAGCCGGTGTCGATCACGCTGATCTGAACCTCGTCCGGCGCGCCGTCGGCCGGGCTGGCGATGCGCTCGGCGGTCAGCGTGATGCGGCCGCCGGGCGGCGTGAACTTCAGCGCGTTGTCGACCAGGTTCGCCAGCCCGCGTTCGAACAGCTCGATGTCGACCGCTGCCGACGGCATCGCGGCGGCCGGGTCGTGCGGGCAGTGGATCGTCACGCCCTGCTGCGCCGCCCGTTCGGCGAAGCGCAGCGCGAGGTCGTCGACCACCTCGCTGACGTCGAGCCGGGTGGTGTCGAGCCGGTAGGTCGGTTCGTCGAGCAGCGCGAGGTCACCGAGCGAGCGCACCAGCCGCGCCGTGTTGCGCGTGTTGCGCAGGGCCACCTGCAGCAGCGCGCGGTCGGCGGAGCGCGCCGGATCGTCGACCCAGCGCGTCTCCAGTGTCTCGAGGCAGGCGTTGGTGGCGGTCAGCGGCGAACGCAGGTCGTGCGACAGGTTCGACACGCCTTCGCGCCGGAAGTGGTCGAGCCGGCGCAACTGGTCCCACTGCGTGCGCAGCGTGGCCAGCAGCGCCTGCAGGCCGCGCCGCAAGCGGGCGATCTCGTCGTCGCCGGGGATCGGCGCGGCGCCGTCGACCGCGCGCGCCATGCCCTCGAAGCCGTCGCGCCCGGCGCGCGTGACCTCGTCGCTCAGCACCCGCAGCGGCCGCGTCACCGCGTTGACGATCCACATCGTCAGCAGCGAGGTCAGCACGACCACCGCCAGCACCGAGGCCAGCGCCGGGCCGGTCAGGCTGCTGCGGAACAGCTCCAGCCGGCCCGGGGGCAGGGGCGGCTTCTGGCACACGAGGTAGAGGTAGCCGGCGGCGCCGATGTCCGGCCGGATCACCGCCCGCGTGAGCGCGCGCGCGGCGATCACGGTGTCGGTGCTCATGCGCTCGGGGTCGTCGCCCATCACGTAGGCGGCGCGCCGGCGGGCGTCGGCGGCGGCCACCGCCTGCTGCACCGGCGCGAGCTGTACCTTGAACCCGGGCGCCAGCGGCGTGCGGCCGATGCGCGCCAGCACGGTGCCGTCGGCCGCGAGCAGGTAGAGCTGCGTGTCGGCTTCGAACAGCAGCAGGTTGCGCAGGAACTCGGTCGTCTGCTCGGGGTCCGTGGCGTGGCGGTCGAGCAGGTCGGTGTACATGCCGGCGACGCGGCCGAGAAAGCTGTTCGCGCGCTCCCAGGTGCTCTCGTGCTCGAAGCGCTGGAAGGCCAGCGCCACCGTCACCAGCACGCCGACCGCGGCCGCAAGCCCGGTCAGGAAGATCGTCAGCACCAGCCGGCGGCGCAGCGTCATGCTGAATTGCCCCCGCGGCCCGGACCTTGCCCGGCCGGGCTAGCCGGGGGCATCACGCAGCTTGTAGCCGGCGCCGCGCACCGTCAGCACCAGGCAGGGCGACATCGGGTCGGCCTCGAGCTTGGCGCGCAGCCGGTTGATGTGCGTCGTCACGGTGTGCTCGTAGCCTTCGTGCGAGTAGCCCCAGACGGCGTCGAGCAGCTGCGCGCGCGAGAACACGCGGCCCGGATGCTGCATGAAGTGCAGCAGCAGGTCGAACTCGAGTGCGGTCAACTCGACCGCGGCACCGCCCACCGTCACCTGCCGGCGCGCCGGCCAGAGCTCCAGCGCGCCGTTGCGCAGCGCACGGTCGGCGCCGTCGCCCTGCTGCGCAGCCGCCTGCAGCAGGTCGGCGCGCCGCAGCAGCGCCTTCACGCGCGCCAGCAGCTCGGCCATCGAGAACGGCTTGATCAGGTAGTCGTCGGCGCCGAGTTCGAGCCCCAGCACGCGGTCGAGTTCGGTCGACTTCGCGGTCAGCATCAGGATCGGCGTGTCGCGCCCCTGCGCGCGCAGCGCCTTCGTGACTTCCAGGCCGTCCAGGCGCGGCATCATCAGGTCGAGCACCAGCAGGTCGCTCGCCTGCGCCCGCTGGTGTTCCAGCGCCGCCTCGCCGTCGGCCACGCCCTGCACGTCGTAGCCGGCCTGCTGCAGGTTCATCACCAGCAGGTCGCGGATATCGGTCTGGTCTTCGGCGACGAGGATGCGGCGCGGCATGCGCGGGGGTCGCAGCATGGGGCGCGACCTTACACCGATGTGATCTTCCTGTGAGATTCGGTGAGCGGCACGCGAGATTCGGCCGCCACAGTGGCGCCATGCCTCCAGGAGCCACCCCGATGTCCGCCGCCACCGCCACCGCCCCGCGCTTCGCGCCGCCGATCCACGCACCGATCCACGGACCGACAGCCGCCCCGACCTGGGGCGAGCTCACCGCGCACCGCGCCGACCTCGTGCGCTTCGCGCGACGCCGGTTGCTGGACCCGGCGCTGGCGGAAGACCTGGTGCACGACGTGTTCGAGGCCGTGATCAGCGGCCGCGCGGCGTTCGGTGGGCGCTCGATGCTGAAGTCGTGGCTGGTCGGCATCCTCAAGCACAAGATCGTCGACCTGGTGCGTGAACGCGTCGGCCATCACCGACTGCCCGAGGACGGCGAGCCCGGCCACGCCGAACTGGTCTGCCCGCGGGCCGAGCCGGACGAAGTGGCGGCACAGCGCGAGCGGCTCGCGCGCACGCTGGTGGCGATCGACGCGCTGCCGCCCGGCCTGCGCGACGCGATGCGGCTGCGCGTGATCGAAGACCAGCCGACGCCGGAGGTCTGCCAGCGCCTGGCGATCACGGAGGACAACCTGTTCGTGCGTCTGCACCGAGCGCGCAAGGCGCTCGCCTCGTGAGTCGGCGCGCAAGGCGCTCGCCTCGTGAGTCGGCGCGCAAGGCGCTCGC
>JBDTUO010000345.1:0-3717 GCA_040007675.1 Rubrivivax sp. | reverse complement strand
AGCCGCTGCACGGCGAGATCAAGCTGCCCGGCATGGCCAACACCTTCTACCGCGAACGGGTCGACCAGCACCTGCGCATCGGCATGCGGGCGATCGAGCTGCTGCGGCAGGAGAAGCCGGGCCGGCTTCACAGCCGCAAGCTGCGCAGCTTCGCCGAGGTGGCGTTCCAGTAGCGCGTGCGGGCAGCGGCGCGCTTGCAGTGCGCTGGTAGTGGGCTTGTCGCGCACAGGTCCGGCGCCCGGCCCCGTCGCTTTACCTTGCTTGACATGATCCCGGCAGCCGGGCAACACCGTTCCGGCACCCTGCGGCAGGCCGGCCCTTGCTGCGCGCTCTACTGCGCACGCTCCCACGATCCCGCCTTCCTCATGCCCTCACCGATCCTCCTCGCCACTGCATCGCACCCGGGTCGTCGCTGCGCCAGCGCCGCGCTGGCCGGCGCCGTGTTGTCGCTCGCGGGCTGCGCCTCGTTGCAGCAGCCGCTACCGGCGTCGTCGACCGCCGACCTCACGCCGCCCGCGCAGTGGTCATCTGCGGCGCCCGCGGCACAGGCCGCCGGCGCCGGCGACGAGGCCGCGCTGCTGGCCTGGTGGCGCCGCTTCGACGACCCGCTGCTCGACGCCGCGATCGACGACGCGCTCGCCCACGCGACCGATCTCGACGCCGCGCAGGCGCGCCTGCGCCAGGCGCGTGCGCAACGTGACCTCGCGCTGGCGGGCACGCGGCCGAACGTCGGCGGCAGCGGCTCCGCACGGGTCAGCCGCGCTGAAGGCGGCGCCAACGGCCAGAGCTATGGCATCGGCGTCGACGCCAGCTGGGAGCCCGACCTCTGGGGCGGTCAGGCGGCGGGGGTCGCGGCGGCCGACGCCAGTGCGCAGGCGAGCGCGGCGACGCTGGCCGCCACGCGGCTGGCGGTGGCCGCCGAGGCGGCGCTCGACCTGCTGCAGTGGCGCGGCACGCTGGCCCGCCTGACGATCGCCCGCGCCAGCCTCGAGAGCCAGCGGCAGACGCTGCAGATCGTGCAGTGGCGCGCCGAGGCCGGCCTCGTCACGCAGCTCGACGTCGAGCAGGCGCGCACCGGGCTGGCGCAGACCGAGGCGCAGGTCCCCGCGCTCGAGGCCGCTGCCGCGCAGACCCGGCACGCCTTCGAGACGCTGGCCGGCCGCCCGCCGGGCAGCTGGAAGGCGCGCTTCGACGCCGCGGCCGCGGCGTCCCAGCCTGAGGCGCCGGCGGCGCTCGCACTGGCGATGCCGGCCGACGTCCTGCGCCAGCGGCCGGATGTGCGCGCGGCCGAACGCCAGCTCGCGGCGGCCGCCGCCCGGGTCGAGCAGGCCGACGCGGCCCGGTTGCCGAGCCTGAACCTGGGAGGCTCGATCGGGCTGAGCGCGCTGCGGCTGAGCCGGCTGGCGTCCGGCGCCGGGGTCGCGACGCTGTTGGCGAGCATCGACCTGCCACTCTTCGACGGCGGCCGCCGCGTGGCCCAGGTGCGGGTGCAGGAAGCGGCCCGCGACGAAGCCGCGGCGGCTTGGCGTGCCAGTGTGCTGGGCGCGCTGCAGGACGTGGAGGACACGCTGGTCGCGCTCGACGGCACGCAGGCCCAGCTCGCCAGCCAGCGCACTGCCGCGGCCGCGGCGCAGCGTGCAGCCGACCTCGCCGACCAGCGCTACCGCAGTGGGCTGGTCGATTTCCAGAACGTGCTGCAGACGCAGCGCACCCGGCTGGCAGCGCAGGACGCCGTCGCCAGCACCACCGCGGCGTTGAACGCGCTGCACGTGCGCCTGTACAAGGCGCTCGGGGGCGGTTGGACGCCCGCCACCATCGACGAACTCGCCCGCGCCCGATGAACGCTCCCGCGCCCCCGCCCCGCCAGGATCTCGATGAACTGCTCGGGCCCGCCGGCCGGCCGCGCGCGTGGTGGGCGCGCCCCACGCTGTGGATCGGCGTGCTGCTGCTGCTGGCGGCCGCGGCCGCGGTGTGGGTCTGGCGCGGCCAGCGCGAGGCGGCGGCCGCGCCGCGTTACGAGACGCAGGCCGCGGCGCGCGCGGCGCTGACGCTCAGCGTCGCGGCCAACGGCACGCTGCAGCCGACGGTGCAGGTGACGATCGGCAGTGAGCTGTCGGGCACCGTCTCGCGCGTGCTGGTCGACGTCAACGAGCGCGTGAAGAAGGGGCAGCCGCTGGTCGAGCTGGACCCGTCGCGCCTGCGCGACCAGGTCGACGGCGCCCGTGCCGCGCTTGCCGCCGCCAACGCCGCGCAGCGCCAGCAGGCCGCGGGCGTGGCGGAGGTGCGCGACACGCTGACGCGGCTGCGCGACGTGCAGCGCCGCTCGGGCGGGCAGGTGCCCTCCGGCAGCGAGATGGCGCAGGCCGAGGCCGCCGTCGCCCGCGCCGAGGCGGCGCAGGCGAATGCGGTCGCCGGCGTCGCGCAGGCACGCGCGACGCTGAGCTCGAACACGACCAACCTCGCGAAGGCCCTGATCCGCTCGCCGATCGACGGCGTCGTGCTGTCGCGTTCGGTCGAGCCGGGCAACGCGGTGGCGGCGTCGCTGCAGGCGGTCACGCTGTTCACGCTTGCCGGCGACCTGACGCAGATGAAGCTGCAGGTGAACGTCGACGAGGCCGACGTCGGCCAGGTGCAGGCCGGCCAGCGCGCGAGCTTCACGGTCAGCGCGTACCCGGCGCGCCGCTTCCCGGCGCGCGTCACGCGTGTCGGCTACGGTGCGACGACGAAGGACAACGTGGTCACGTACCTGAGCGACCTGGAAGTCGACAACGCGGACCTGTCGCTGCGCCCTGGCATGACGGCGACGGCGACGATCACCACCGTCGAGCGACGCGACGTGCTGCTGGTGCCCAATGCAGCGCTGCGTTTCCGCCCGGCGGCGACCGCGGCCGAAGCCGGTGGGGCTTCCGGCGGCAGGCCGGGCATCGTGTCGCGCATGCTGCCGAGCCCGCGACGCGGCGGCGGCGCCACCCGGCGTGCGGGCACCGACACCGCACTCGTGCGCGAAGTCTGGGTGCTCGACCGCGGCACGCCGCGCGCCGTGCCCGTGACGCCCGGCGTCAGCGATGGCCGCATGACCGAGGTCGTCGGCGGCGAGCTGCAAGCGGGCATGGCGGTGATCGTCGGCCAGTCCGGCGGCACGAAGGGATGAGCGCGCCCGCCCGGCCGCTCCGAAGCGGGCGCTTCGTCCTGCCCGGCGGGATCGTGCGCCGCGCGAGGGTGCACCCATGAGCGAGGTCGGGGTGCCCGCGCCGCCGCCGCTGATCCAGCTGCGCGGCGTGACCAAGGTCTATGGCAGCGGATCAGCTGCGGTGCACGCCTTGCGCGGCATCGACCTCGACATCGACGCCGGCGAGTTCGTCGCCATCATGGGGCCGAGCGGCTCGGGCAAGTCGACGGCGATGAACATCCTGGGCTGCCTGGACACACCGACCGCCGGCGCCTACCGGTTCCGCGGCGTGGCGGTGCAGCGCCTCGACCGCGACCAGCGCGCGCGCCTGCGGCGCAGCCACTTGGGTTTCGTGTTCCAGGGGTTCAACCTGCTGGCCCGCACCAGCGCGCAGGAGAACGTCGAGCTGCCGCTGCTGTACCGCGGCGAGCCGGCGGCGGCGCGGCGCAGCGCTGCCCGCGCGGCGCTGGCGTCGGTCGGCCTCGCCGGCCGCGAAGCGCACACGCCGGCCGAGCTCTCCGGCGGCCAGCAGCAGCGAGTGGCGATCG
>JBDTUO010000344.1:0-3717 GCA_040007675.1 Rubrivivax sp. | reverse complement strand
GTCGAACGGGGCTACCGGGCGCTGATCGACGCCTTCACCGACGCCGAACAGCACGCGCGGGAGCGACTCGGGTGATCGAGGTCCGGCGCCACGAGCACGCAGCGGACGCGCAGGAGCTCGCCGACGCCGCGCTCGACGCGATCGAGCACGGCCCCGGCGTCTGGCTGGGCTGCGATGTCGACGTGCCGGGCCTGTACCGGCGTCAGGCCACGGTCGCGCTCGACCCGCTGCTGGTCTTCTACCTCGACGGCCGGCGGCTGCACGTGGTGCCGCACGGCGGCCTGGGGCGGGCGCTCGCGGCGACAGTCACCGACGGGGTGCCCGGCGAGGCGAAGCAAAACGTCGACGGCCGCATTCAGATCGACACGACGCACACGCCGGCGCTCGCGTTGTGGCGGCAGCTGCTGGCGCGCCTCGACGCGCCGCCGCCCGAGCTGGGCCTGTACGGCCTGCTCGCGTTCGACTACTGGCGGCTGCAGGACGACAGCGTGCCCCTGCCCGACGACGGCCGCCGGCGTGCGGTGCTGATGTTGCCGCGCCGCGTGCTGCGCATCGACGACGGCGGCGCGATGGCGCGGGTGGTCGAGTTTCAGTTTCCTGGTCTCGCGCCGCGCCCGGGCACCGACGCCGCGGCGCCAGCAGCGCGCATGGACGTGCGCGCCGACGACCATCCGCCGGGCGGCCATGCCGCGGCGGTGGCGCGTGGGGTGGCGCGCCTGCAGCGCGGCGAACTCTGCTCGCTCGTGCTGTCGCAGACCTTCCGCCGCCCGGTGGGCGCGGTCGACGCGGGGGCGGCCTTCGCGCGGCTGCGGCGCGACAACCCCTACCCGGCGATGTTCTTCGTCAACGCCGGCGGCGGCGAGCGCCTCTTCGGTGCGTCGCCCGACGTCCAGGTGCGCGCCGACGCCGCGTGGGTCGAGACGGCCCCGGTCTGCGGCACGGTCCGCCGTGGCGGCGATGCGCTCGACGACCACGCACAGGCGCGCGAGCTGCTGAACTCGGCGGTCGACGAGGCCTCGCTGGCGGTGTGCGCCGATTCGGACCGCAACGACAAGGCGCGCGTCTGCGTGCCCGGCAGCGTCGAGCAGCTGCTGCGCCGGCGACTGCACTTCTTCTCGACCCTCATCCACACGATCGACCACACGCGCGGCCGCCGGCGGGCCGATGTCGACGCCTTCGACATCGTGCTCGCCCATGCCACGCCCGCCACCGTCACCGGCATGCCCAAGGCCGCCGCGCGCGAAGCGATCGAGGCGATCGAGCCGGCCTGGCGCGGCTGGTACGCCGGCGCCGCGGTGCACATCGGCGCCGACGGCGGCTGCCAGGCGCTGACGATGCTGCGCTTCGCGCGCCTGGTCGACGGCTGGGCCGAGGTGCGCACCGGCGGCAGCCTGCTCGCCGACTCCGACCCGGTGCGCGAAGAGCAGGAAACACAGCTCAAGGCCGAGACGCTGTTCCGTGTGCTCGGCGGCGGCTCGCCGCGGCCGGCCACCATCAGCGTGCCGGCGCCGCCCGCGCGCCGCGTGCACTTCGTCGACGGCGGCGATGCTCTCGCGGCGGCGATGCGCGAGGCCCTGTTCCAGGCCGGCGCGCGCTTCGACGTCGATGCCCCCACCAGCAGCGTTGCGTTGCGGGTGCTCGGCGACGGCCCGCTCGACGCCACCGTCGTGACTGACGCGGACGGCGCGGACGACGCGGACGGCGCCGACGACATGCCGACGCTGGCGATCAACCAGACGGGCCTTGCGCTGTTGCAGCGCCAGCCCGGTGTCGCGCCGGCGGCGCTGGAGCGTCTGCAGCCGCCGCAGTTCGGCCGCACGCTGCAGTGCACGGCGCACCCTGACGGACCACTGGCAGCACTCGGCACGTTCGAGGTCGGCGTCTACGCGACCCATCGCATGCTGAGCGCCGGACTGCCGCCCGGCTGGACCGCGGCGGCCGAAGGCGCCGACGGCCGCGTCGTCGCGGCGTTCGATCGTCATCACCGACAGGCCGTGCTGCTGTGCCGGCCCGACAGTGTGCTGTCGCAACGGCACGGCGCCGGGCGGCGCTTGCTGGTGGCCCTGATGTCTACCCTGATGGCGGCGCTGACGACGCCCGCCACGACCCCTGTTTCCACGACTGAGAAGGAGAGCTCGACATGACCCGATTCCCCACTCCCCGGCCCGCGCGCCGCACGACCCTGGGCACCCTGGCGGCACTCGCCGCCGTCGCCGCAGCCGCGCCGTTGACCGTCGCCGCCCAGGCGGCCTGGCCGACCAAACCGGTGCGCATCGTCGTGCCCTACGGCCCGGGCTCGTCGCCCGACGTGCTGGTGCGCATCATGAGCGAGCGGCTGCAGCCGCGCCTGGGGCAGACGATCATCGTCGAGAACCGCGCCGGCGCCGGCGGCAACACCGGCACCGACCACGTCGCGAAGGCCGCGCCGGACGGCTACACCTTCCTCGTCAGCACGAACGGCCCGCTGGTCTACAGCACGGTGTTCAACAAGAAGCTGCCGTACGACCCGTTCAAGGACTTCGTGCCGGTCACGCTGGCCGGCAGCCAGCCGAACGTCTGCGCGGTGTCGAACGACCTCGGCGTCAGCGACGTCAAGGGCTGGATCGCGAAGATGCGCGAGCACCCGGGCAAGTACAACTTCGCGTCGACAGGCGTCGGCTCGATGTCGCACCTGTCGATCGAGATCCTGAAGCTGAAGACGAACTCGTACGCAGTGCACCTGCCGTACGCGTCGTCGCCGCAGGCGATCACCGCGGTGATCCAGGGCGACGTGCAGTTCGCCTGCGTGCCGCCGGTGGCGGTGATGCCGCAGGCCAAGGCCGGCCGCGTGAAGGCGTTGGCGGTGACGACCAAGAACCGCAGCCCGCTCGCGCCCGACCTGCCGACGATGGCCGAGTCCGGTTTTCCGGAGATCCAGGCGATGGCGTGGATGGCGATCGTCGCGCCGGCGAAGACCCCGCCGGAGATCGTCAAGCGCATGAACGAGGAAATGGTCGCGGTGCTGAAGGACCCCGAGGTGCGTGCACGACTCGCGGTGGCCTACATGGAGCCGATCGGGTCGACGCCGGAAGAGCTGGCCGCGTTCATGCGCGAGGAGCGCGACCGTTGGGCACCGGTGATCAAGCACGCCGGACTGAGCGCCGACTGAGCGCCACCGAGCGCCAATCGGCAGCGACGGCGACGGCGACGGCGGCGACGGTGACGGTGACGGTGACGGTGACGGTGACGGCGGCAGCATGATCTCGTCCGCGGCGCTGGTGCACGAGCCGGCACGCCGCACGACGGTGCACGGCGAGTTCGACGTCGTCGTTCTCGGCGGCGGGCCCGCCGGCCTCGCAGCCGCTACCGCCGCCGCGACCGCGCCGGGCGGCGCCCGCGTGCTGCTGGTCGAGCGCTACGGCTTTCTGGGCGGCATGGGCACCGCGGCCGGGGTGACGAACTTCTGCGGCCTGCACGCCAACGTGCATGGCGAGCACCGGCAGGTCGTGCACGGCGTCGTCGACGACCTGCTCGCGCGCATGCGCGCGCTTGATGGCCTGAACGAGCCGCACCTGGTGCTCGGCCGCGTGCTGGCGCAGGCCTACGACACGGCCGCGTTCAAGTGCGCTGCCGACGAGCTGCTGCGCTCGGCCGGCGTCGAGCTGCTGCTGCATGCGCTGGGCGTCGGCGTGCTGCGGCACGACGACGGCTCCCTCGACGCGCTGCTGTTGGAGACCA
>JBDTUO010000343.1:0-3722 GCA_040007675.1 Rubrivivax sp. | reverse complement strand
GCGGACCCAAGTCAGACGACCGCGCCGAGCTTGAAGATGGGCAGGTACATCGAGATCACGATGCCGCCGATCAGCACGCCCAGGATGACGATGATGAACGGCTCCATCAGGCTCGACAGCCCCTTGACCATTTCGTCGACTTCGGCTTCGTAGAACTCGGCCGCCTTGCCCAGCATGTGGTCGAGCGAGCCCGACTCTTCGCCGATCGCCGCCATCTGCAGCACCATCGTCGGGAACACCCCGGTGGTGGTCATCGAGGCGGTCAGCGCGGTGCCGGTGGAGACGTCCTTCTGGATCTGTTCGGTCGCGATCGCATAGACCGCGTTGCCCGATGCGCCACCGACCGAATCCAGCGCCTCGACCAGCGGTACGCCGGCGGCGAACATCGTCGACAGGGTGCGTGTCCAGCGCGCGATCACCGACTTGTGGATCAGGTCGCCGAAGATCGGAATCTTCAACAGCAGCCGGTCCATCACGACCTGCATCTTCTCGGAACGTTTCCAGGCCTGGAAGAAGAAGTAAACGCCGCCGATCACCAGCGGAAAGATGATGTACCACCAGCCGACGAAGAACTCCGACACCGCGATCACGAACAGCGTCGGCGCCGGCAGGTCGGCGCCGAAGGAGCTGAACACCTCCTTGAACGCTGGAATCACGAACAGCATGATCACCGTCAGCACGACGAACGCGACGACCATGACGGCGATCGGGTACATCAGCGCCGACTTGATCTTGCGCTTGAGCTCGAGCGTCTTTTCCTGGTAGATCGCCAGCCGGTCGAGCAGTGCTTCGAGGATACCGGCGGCCTCGCCGGCCTCGACGAGGTTGCAGTAAAGGGCGTCGAACTGCATCGGGTGCTTGCGGAACGCGGCGCTCAGGCTGGTGCCGGTCTCGACGTCGGTGCGGATCTCGTTCAGCAGTCGTGTCAGGCGCGGGTTGGTCGCACCCCGGCCCACGATGTCGAAGGATTGCAGCAGCGGCACGCCGGCCCTCATCATCGTCGCCAGCTGGCGCGTGAAGATCGCGATGTCCTTCTGCTTGATCGAACGCCCGCCGGCGGTGCGGCGCTTCTTGACCTTGTTGACCAGGATGCCCTGGCGGCGCAGCGTCGCGTTGACGACCGCCTGCCCGGCGGCGCGGATCTCGCCGCGCACGACCTTGCCGTTGCGGTCCTTGCCCTCCCACTCGAAGACCGCCTCCTTGGTGGTGTTGCGGGCGATGGTCGCGGTAGCTGTGGCCATTGAACCTACTCGTTCGTGACGGTGATGATTTCTTCCAGCGTCGTGACGCCGGCGCGAACTTTCGACAGACCGGATTGGCGCAGGTCGCGCACGCCGTCCTTCTGGGCCTGCTGCGCGATGTCGAGCGCGCTGCCCTCGGACAGGATGATGCGCTGAATGGCCTCCGTGACCGGCATCACCTGGTACACACCGACGCGACCCTTGTAGCCGTTGTTGCAGGCCGAGCAGCCGACCGCGCGGTAAGGCTTCCAGTTGCCGTCGAGCGCGTCGGGCGCAAAGCCGGCCTTGAGCAGGGCCTCGCGGGGGTAATCCGCGGGCTTCTTGCAGTTCTCGCACAGGCGACGCGCAAGCCGCTGCGCCGTGATCAGCAGCACGCTGGAGGCGATGTTGAACGGCGCCACACCCATGTTCAGCAGCCGGGTGAGCGTCGACGGCGCATCGTTGGTGTGCAGCGTCGACATCACCATGTGGCCCGTCTGCGCGGCCTTGATCGCGATGTCGGCGGTTTCGAGGTCGCGGATCTCGCCGACCATGATGATGTCCGGGTCCTGGCGCAAGAAGGACTTCAGGGCCGCGGCGAACGTGAGGCCGGCCTTGTCGTTCACGTTGACCTGGTTGATGCCGGGCAGGTTGATTTCCGCCGGGTCCTCGACGGTCGCGATGTTGACGCCCGGCTGGTTCAGGATGTTCAGGCAGGTGTACAGCGATACGGTCTTGCCGGAACCGGTGGGCCCGGTGACGAGGACCATCCCGTACGGCCGCTGAATCGCGTTCATCAGCCGGTCTTTCTCGATCTTCTCGTAGCCGAGCGCCTCGATTCCCAGCCTGGCGCTCGATGGGTCGAGGATCCGGATCACGACCTTCTCGCCGAACAGCGTCGGCAGCGTGCTGACCCGGAAGTCGATCGCCTTGGAGCCGAACTTCAGCTTCATCCGGCCGTCCTGCGGGACGCGCTTTTCGGCGATGTCCATGCGCGAGATGACCTTGATCCGCGACGCCAGCTTGTCCTTGATCGCGATCGGCGGCTGCGTGATCTCACGCAACTCGCCGTCGATCCGGAAGCGCACGCGGTAGTGGTACTCGTAGGGTTCGAAGTGCAGGTCCGACGCCCGGGCATTGATGGCGTCGATCAGCATCTTCTGCAGGAAGCGCACGACCGGCGCGTCTTCGACATCGGTGTTGACGTCGGCCGACTCGTTGGCGGAGGAATCTTCCTCGGTGACGTCGAACTCGAAGTCACCCCCGGCGAGCGACTCGATCGCGTCGTTGGCGTTGGTCGACTGCGTCTCGAGCACGCGCATCAGCTTGTCGTACTCGACGATCACCCACTCCGGGGTCAGCTGGGTCGCGAACTTGATGCGCTCACCGGCCTCCTGGTCGGTCGGGTCCGCGCCGCCTATGAACACGCGGCTGCCGCGTTTGCCCAGCACGAGAACCTGGTACTGGGCCGTGAACTTGGCGTCGACGACGTTGGTCGGCAGACGCTGCAGGTCGACCGCGTTGAGGTCGAGCAGGGGCAACGCGAGTGCCGTCGACAGCGTGTGCGCCAAGTCGGCCGCCTGCACCGCACCGGCGGCGATGACGCTGGAGACGAAGCTGCTCTTGCGGTCCTTGCTGCCCTTGGCGAGGTCCTCGGCGGCCTTGGCGCTGAGCTTGCCGGCATGTACCAGCACGCGGGCGACTCCCGACAACGCGGTCGGCAGCGGCGCCACGGTGGTATCGAGGGCCATGGGGTCAGCGAACGGGGGTCAACATAGCGAATCGATCATCGCCGATGGTCCCAGGCCTGTAAACGGAAGATAAACACGGTCAACCGGCCTCTGTTGCGAGTTACCGACCGTTACCCGGCGTTCCGATGGAGGGCCACGAGCGGGCCGGACCTGGTCGGGGTGAGAGGATTCGAACCTCCGGCCTCTACGTCCCGAACGTAGCGCTCTACCAGGCTAAGCTACACCCCGATGGGCGGTGCGGCCCCGTCGGCCACACTGCGATCGGGCGAGGTCGCGGTCACGAAGACCGGTTCACCGCCCGAACACATAATTCTAGCAGAGCCTCCCGCGCATCTGACGGCGGCAGCGGCAGCACGCACTGGTGCGCGGCCTTCGCCTCGAGCTCCGCTGCCGCCCGTGTGGCCGACAGCGCCCCGGTGCGTCGAACGATGTCGACGACGTCCGCCAGCCGCGCCATCTCGCCTTGCTCGATCGCCTGCCGGATCAGCGCGCGGTCGGCGTCGGTGCCGCGCTCCATCGCGATCAGCAGCGGCAGCGTCGGCTTGCCTTCGCGCAGGTCGTCGCCGATGTTCTTGCCCAGTTCCTTTGCATCACCCTCGTAGTCGAGCAGATCGTCGACGAGCTGGAAGGCGGTGCCGAGCGCCCGTCCGTAGCTCGCACAGCGCTCCTCGACCTCCGGGCCGCTGCCGGCCAGCACGGCGCCGAGGCGTGCGCTGGCCTCGAAGAGTTTGGCGGTCTTGAAGCGGATCAC
>JBDTUO010000342.1:0-3725 GCA_040007675.1 Rubrivivax sp. | reverse complement strand
CGACGTCCACCGGACGGCGCGGATCGATGGGCACGACGTCCACCACGCCCGCGGCGTCAGACGTCGGCGTCGCGCCCGGCGAAGTCGCGCGCGAACTGGTACGCGACACGCCCCGACCGCGAGCCGCGCTCCAGCGCCCACACCAGCGACGGCTGGCGCGCGGTGACGATCCGCGGCTCGTCGATGCCGTGCCAGCGCAGCCACTGGGCGACGATCTCCAGGTACTCGGCCTGCGTGAACGGGTAGAAGCTGACCCACAGCCCGAAGCGCTCGGACAGGCTGATCTTCTCCTCGATCACCTCGCCCGGGTGCACCTCACCGTCCTCGGTGTGCTGGTACGACAGGTTCTCCTTCATGTACTCGGGCAGCAGGTGGCGGCGGTTGCTGGTGGCGTAGATCAGCACGTTGTCGGCCGACTGCGCGACCGAGCCGTCGAGTACCGACTTCAGCGCCTTGTAGCCGGGCTCGCCTTCGTCGAAGCTGAGGTCGTCGCAGAAGACGATGAAGTGCTCGGGTCGCTCGGCGACGAGGTCGACCAGGTCGGGCAGGTCGACCAGGTCGGCCTTGTCGACCTCGATCAGGCGCAGCCCGCGCGGCGCGAACTCATTCAGCACCGCCTTGATCAGCGAGCTTTTGCCGGTGCCGCGCGCGCCGGTCAGCAGCACGTTGTTGGCGCTGCGTCCGGCGACGAACTGCTCGGTGTTGCGCACCAGGCGCTGCTTCTGCGGCTCAACCTCGCGCAGGTCCGCCAGCCGGATCGTCGACAGGTGCCGCACCGGCTCGAGCGCGACCCCGCTGCGCCGGCGCCGGTACCGGAACGCGACCGAGGCCTGCCAGTCGGGTGCCGCCAGCGGATGCGGCAGCACCGCCTCCAGCCGCGCCAGCAGGGCTTCGGCGCGCGCGATCAGGCGGTCGACGGGCGGTGGCACGCGGTTCATCGCGCCAGTGTAGTCAGCGGCGGCGGCGCCAGCGACACGGTGCTGGGCAGCGCGTGCACGCGTTCACCGTCGACCACGAACAGGCGATCGCCGGGCGCCGGTCGCACGACGTGCTGGCCGGTGAAGCCACCGAAGGCGGGCAACACCCCGACCCCGGTGCCGAGGTGGAAACACGGCAGCCGCAGCCGCTGGTGCGCCGACCCGGTCAGCGCCGCCGCCGGATGCACGTGCCCGGCGAGCACGTAGGCACCGCTCACCGGGCGCGGGTGATGCGCCAGGGCCCACGGGCCCACGTGCCACGGGCCGTCGACGCAGCGCACGCCCCAGTCGGCCGGGGGGTCACCGGCATGGTGGTCGTGGTTGCCGCGCACCAGCACGAGCTCTAGCAGAGCATGGCGTTCGCGCCAGCGGCGCACCGCGGTCTCGACCGCCGGTGCGCGACCCCGCGCCGCGTGCAGCAGGTCACCGAGGAACACCAGCGTGCGTGCGCCGGTAGCGGCCAGCAGCGCGTCGAGCCGCGCCAGCGCGTCGTCGGTCGTGCCGTGCGGCACCGGCACGCCCAGGCGCCGAAAGCTCTGGGCCTTGCCGAGGTGGGCGTCGGCCACCAACAGCATTCCGCGGTCAGGCAGCAGCGCGGCGCGCTGCGCCAACAATCGCAGCGGCGCACCGCCGCAGTCAATGTCCACCGGACCGTCAGCCGAGCAGGCGGCTCAGCGCGAGTTCCAGGTGCTCGGTCGGCGCACGCCGGAAGCCCGAGCGCGCATAACGCTGCAAGCGCCCGACGATGAGCGCCGTCAGCGTCGACGACAGCGCATTCGCGTCGACTGTCGGCGTCGCCGAGCCCGCCGCCTCGGCGGCGAGGCGCACGCTCTGGCGCAGCTGCGACTCGACGCGGTCGAAGAACTGGTTCATGCGCGTCGTCAGCCGCTCGTGCTCGAACACCAGTGCATCCCCCACCATCACGCGCGTCATGCCAGGGTTGCGTTCGCCGAACTGCAGCAACAGCGCGACGATCTTCTGCGCCTGCACCGCCCCGTCGGCCTCGCGCTCGGCGATCTGGTTGACGAGGCTGAAGACGCTGCCCTCGATGAAATCGATGAGCCCCTCGAACATCTGCGCCTTGCTCGCGAAGTGGCGGTACAGCGCAGCCTCGCTGACTTCGAGACGGGCCGCCAGCGCGGCCGTCGTGATGCGCTCCGCACCGGGTTGCTCGAGCATGCCGGCCAGCGTCTGCAGGATCTGCACGCGCCGCTCGCCGGGTTTGGGCCGCTTGCGCGCCGGCGTGGCAGCCGCCGCCGGGGCTGGCGCCGCAGGCGTGCCGGCCACGTCGTCCGGGCTTGCCGGCTCGCGGTGGGCTTCGGACATGTCAGCGTCAGGCATCGATCATCGCGGGGGCTCGAAACATTCTGGCACAGACGGGCCGCGGCTCCCGCTGCAGGTAAACACTGACATTGCGGGCCGGAAACGGGGCTTCGACTCAGCGCAACAGCGCGCGCAGGCTCGCGATCCGCCGGTCGACGTAGACCGGCCGCCGCCGCACCCGGGTGGCCTGTGCCACGCCCCAGCCGGCGCGCCGGGTCCAGCGCTGCATCCACACCGTGCGCAGGCCGACCCGTCGCGCCGCCTTCTGGTGCTCGAGCGTGTCCTCGACCAGCGTGACGCAGCGCGCCGACGGCACGCGCAGCCGGGCGATCAGGCGCCTGAACATGCGCACGTCGGGCTTGGGTCGCCATTCGCCGAACATGCGCATGTGCTCGATCGACAGCACGCCGTCGAAGTGGTGCGCGATGCCGAGGGCCCCCAGCACGCGCGCGGTGTACGCGGCCGGTGCGTTGGTCAGCACGATGCGGCGCCCCGGCAGACGCGCCAGCGCAGCCAGGTCGTGCCGGTGCCCGCGCACGCGCTGCTCGAGCCCCGGCAGCGCGTGCGTCTGGGCGAGGAAGTGCGGTCCGCTGACCCGGTGGTGTCGCACCAGCCCGAGCAGGGTCGCGCCGTAGCGCAGCCAGTAACTGCGTCGCAGCGCGTCGGCGGCCTCGGCATTCACCGCGAGGTGCTCGACGATGTAGGCCGTCATGCTCTGGTTGACCTCGCGGAACACCGCCGACGAGGCGTCGTGCAAGGTGTTGTCGAGGTCGAACAGCCAGACCCGGGGCGTCATGTGGACACCCCAGACGGCAGGCCCGGGCGGCGCCCCACTCAGTGCGACCGGATCATCGTGCCGTAGGCCTGGTCGGTCAGGATCTCGAGCAGCATCGCGTGCGGCACCCGGCCATCGACGATGTGCACCGCGTTGACACCGCTCTTCGCGGCGTCGATCGCGCCGGCGATCTTGGGCAGCATGCCGCCGCTGATGGTGCCGTCGGCGATGAGGTCGTCGACGTCGCGCGAGGTCAGGTCCGCCAGCAACTGGCCCTGCTTGTCGAGCACGCCGCGGATGTTGGTCAGCAGCACCAGCTTCTCGGCATTCAGCACGGTGGCCAGCTTGCTGGCGACCATGTCGGCGTTGATGTTGTAGCTCTCGTTGTGTTCGCCGAAACCGATCGGGCTGATGACGGGGATGAACTGGTCGTCCTGCAGCGCCTGCACGACGCTCGGGTCGATGCTCGTGATCTCGCCGACCTGTCCCACGTCATGCTCGATCGTCGGGTCCTTCGGATCGATCAGCTTGAGCTTGTGGGCGCGGATCAGCCCGCCATCGCGGCCGGTCAGCCCGACGGCCTTGCCGCCGGCGGCGTTGATCAGGCCGACGATGTCCTGCTGCACCTGGCCGGCGAGCACCCACTCGAC
>JBDTUO010000341.1:0-3739 GCA_040007675.1 Rubrivivax sp. | reverse complement strand
CTGTCGCTGTCGCTGTCGCTGTCGCTGTCGCTGTTGCCGCACACCGGCCGGCGCTGAACGGCGCGCCGCGCGAGCCGGAGCCGATGCCGGGCTAGCATCGTGCGGGCCAACCCGGCTGACCCGAGTGCCGTTTCCGCATGCTTGAACCCGCCGCTGCCAGCGCCGCCGCGCCGATCGACGCCGTCGTCCTGTGGGTCGACGGTGACGACGCGGCGCACCGCGCGCGTCTCGACGCCTACCTGGCGACGCTCGGCCGGGCTCGTCCGCCGGCGGCGGCCCCGACGCGCTTCCACTCGCTCGGGGAGGTGGACTATTGCGTGAGCGCGCTGCTGCGTTTCGCGCCGTTCGTGCGCTGCGTGCACGTCGTGACCGACCGCCAGCGGCCGACGCTGTTCGACGCCGCGGCCGCATGGCCCGCGGCACAGCGCGACCGGCTGCGCCTGGTCGACCACCGCGAGATCTTCGTCGGCTTCGAGGACTGCCTGCCCAGCTTCAACTCGCGCTCGATCGAGTCGCTGATTCACCGCATCCCCGGGCTGGCAGAGCAGTTCGTCTACCTCAACGACGACTTCCTGCTCGTGCGGCCGCTGCAGCGCGAGGACTGGTTCGTCGATGGCCGTCCGCTGCTGCGCGGGCGCTGGCCGACGCCGCCGGCGCTTCGCTGGCCGCGCCGGCTGCGCCGCGCGCTCAGCGAGTGGAGCGGGCGGCCGCCGCGCGATCGCGCGCCGAGCCACCTCGACGCGCAGGCGCGTGCGGCCACCGCCGCCGGCTGGCAGGACCGGTTCTTCGCCCAGGCGCATCACCCGCATCCGACCCGCCGTTCGACACTCGAGCGCTGGTTCGCAGACCACCCGGAGCGGCTGCGCGCCAACGTCGAACCGCGCCTTCGCAGCGACCGCCAACTGCTGCCACTGAGCCTGGCGGTGCACCTGGAGCTGGCGCAGGGCGGGGCGCCCCGGAGCGACGACGCGCGCCTGGTCTACGTCAAGGCGGCGTCGTATTCGGCCGCGCGCGTGCGGCGCTGCCTGGCGCGTGCGGAGACCGACACTCGCGTGCTGTACCTGTGCCTGCAGAGCCTCGACGGTGCGCCGGCAGCGCTGCAGCACGAGGTGCTCGACTGGTGCGAACGCTTGATCGGGCGCCCGGCCGCGGCATGAGCGGACCGCCAACGCGCCTGATGCGCACCCGTCGACACCCGTGCGCTCAGCCCGCGCCACGGTCGTCGAAGCGGTAACCCAGCAGCGTGATCTCGCGCCGGCACGCCCGCTCGATGATCCGGCGCTCCTCGGGCCCCAGCAGCGCCGAGTAGTGCGCGCGCTCGGTGCGCTGCGTGCTCTTGGCGTGCGGCAGCACCAGCGGCTCCGGCAGAGCGAGTTGCAGCCGCACCTGCTCCAGCTCCTCGTCCAGCTTCTCGTATCGCAGCACGCGGTCGACGGCGGGCCGACCGCCGATGAAGTAGATGCGCGCGTTCGACAGCGCACGCGCGCTGGACTGGCGCACGAACTCGGGCAGCGTCGGTTTCGGCTCCTGGCCGCGCAGCCGCCAGTAGTACAGCGACACCGTCTTGTCCCACGGATCGCGCTCGATCGTGAACTTGAAGTAGCTCGACCAGACGGCCTCACCGACCAGTCGGCGCACCCGCGCCGCCGTCGCGTGGTTGCGGTAGGTGGCCCGCTGGCGGTGCAGCAGCAGGTTCTTCCAGTCGCTGACGCCGTAGCGGCGGACCGGGATGTCGGCGTCGTTCTGCGGGCCGGGGTAGCCGAGTTCCCGCCGCAATCCGTCGTCGACGTCGCTGGTGATGACGTCGTCGGGGCCGCAGAACTTCGACAACGCGATCTCGACGCTGGTGCCGGCGGTCTTGCGTGTGCGCAGGAAGATGTAGCGGTGGCGGTGGGAGACGATCACGCGGGGCCTCGGAAGCGCGCACGGCGCGACAACGGGCGCGAGCATAGCGCCGGGCCGCGACCGGGGCCGGTCATCGGTTTGCGCCGGGGTTCGGCCGCCGCCCGGTGTCCACCCCACGGGGCCTGCGGGTCAGCGATGATCGGGCCATGCTGAAGACGCTGAAGGACCTGGCGGCGCGGCTCGTCCCGGCGTCCGCGGGATCGACCACGACGGCCGAAGACGACGAGCACACGCTGCGCCTGGCGGCGGCGGTGCTGCTGGTCGAGGTGATGCGCGCCGAAGCCGAGGTCGACCCGCTGACCGGAACCGCGCTGCTGGGCGCGCTGCGCGCCGAGTTCGGGCTCGACGCTGACGAGGCGGCGCGTCTGGCCGAACTGGCCGAGCAGGCCAGCCGGGCGTCGACTGACCTGTTCACGTTCACCGGCCAGATCGACCGCCAGTTCGACATGGCGGCCAAGCTGCGCATGATCGAGCGGCTGTGGGGCATCGCCTACGCCGACGGCCGCCTGGGCGACCACGAACGCCACACGCTGTGGCGCATCGCCGACCTGCTGCACGTGCCGCACGGCGCCTACGTCAACGCGCGGCTGCGCGCGCAGGCGCAGGCGCAGGCGCAGGCGGCAGCGCCGCCCGGCGGCGTCAACCCTGCGAATCCGGCCCGAGACTGATCCTCAACTGCACCGCGGCCGTGCTGGCGGCCGATGGCGACGCCAAGCGCGCAGCGGCGACGCCGCCGGCGCGCACCCGGTTGCGCACCCGCGTGGCGCGCTGCAGCGCGAGCGCAGGCGCCGCCGCGGCGTCGGCCGGCGCGGCGACGCGGTCGAGCCGCGCCTCCGGCACGCGCCGCAGGCTCTCGGCGACCTTGTCGAGCACGGCGATCAGCGCCGGCCGGACCTCGCTGCGGCCGCGCTCGAAGCAGAATTCGATCGGCACGTCGATGTCGATCGGCCCGTCACCGCCCTGCGTGATCCGCACCGGCGTGCCTTTGAACCACGACTGCAGCCACAGCCGCTCGACCACCAGCGGCGGCGGACGTCCGGCCGGTGGCGGCGTGGGCGATGGCGCGGGCGGGGTCGCGGAGGGCGTGCTGCCGCAGCCCGGCAACGTGGCGGCAGCGAGGCACAGCAGCGTTGCCAGGGCGCCGCGCCGCCGGCGCAGCGGCGTCAGGCCGTGATCAGGGTAGCCGGAAGACATGGAGCGATCCTAAGCCACGGCGCCCCGTGGTCCGCCCTGGCACAACCCTGGCTGCACGGCCGCGGCTGGCGCCCGGTGACGCCACGCGGCTGTGGCGCGCTACGCGCCTCATCGGCCCCAGCGGCAAGACCCGGACCGACCGCGGACGGGTCTCGTTCGGCTCGACGATAGACCTGCTGCGCGTGAGCGAACCGCAGATCGCGCAGGTCGGCGTCAGCCGCAAGTGCAGCAGATGCTGCACCGCCGCGGCGTTGACCTGTCGGGCGGCCAGCAGCAGCAACTTGCGATCGCGCGCGCTGGCGCCGGGGCCCAGGGTGCCAGCACCTCGTGATGGAGCGTGGCGAGGTCGTGCGGCGCGGGCTGAGCAAGGACATGGACACCGACGGTGTGCGGGCGCACAACCCGCCGCCGGCGCGATCCGCTCGATCGTCGGCGGCGCCGCAGGCTGGCAACCGCGGCGCCGCGGGGTTTCAGGCGCGGCGCCGACGCCGGGCGACGCCGAGGCCGATCAGGGCCGCGCTCAGCAGCGCCAGCGAACCCGGCTCGGGCACCTCGCCCGTGCCGCCGCCGTCGTCCTCACATCCCGGCAGCGTCGGGTTCGTCTCGCAGACCTCGATCGCCGTGCCCTGCACGCCGACGG
>JBDTUO010000340.1:0-3746 GCA_040007675.1 Rubrivivax sp. | reverse complement strand
GCGTCGCGGAACAGGTAGGCCGAGGTCAGGATCGACCAGGCCGGCACCTGCTTGGCGAAGTCCTGCGGCGCGATGTTGCCCATTTCGAGGTTGTCGCGCTGCAGTGCGACCAGCTCGGTGCCCTGCTTGAACAGGGTCGAGTTCAGGTGCGGTTCGACGGTGAAGTCGGGTTCGATGTCCTTGGCGAACATCTTCATCATGTCGGCGCGGATGTCCTTGTCCGAGAACACGGCCGCGAAACGCAGCGTCTTCTGCTGCGCCTGCGCCCAGCTCGGGATCATCGTCGCGGCGGCGGCGGAGGCACCGGTCACCAGAGCGGTACGCCGGTTCATCTTGAAGTTCACGAGGGTCTCCTTTGGGGTGGTGAGTGTGGCCTGCGCACAGGCTCGACGGCGACGATGGTGGCGGACAGTACCGGAAGCCCACGGGCACGTCGCTGCCGGCCCGGCGCGGCACGTGGGGGCCGGGCGTCGCGCAGTCGCCCATGATATTCTGTGCAAGAGAACGACGTTCCGAAATGTTAGGCGTCGTCGCCCGTTGCGCGCATCAGGGGCATCCCTGATGGACGTTGGACGAACCGTCGAGCCCCCGGCGTCCCCCGTTTGCGTCATCGCAAGGGTTTACCGACTCATCGAACGACAGGAGAGGGAACATGGCAATCAGAGACCCCTGGCGCCGCGGCACCCGGCGCAGCGCGCTGATGGGGGTCGCGCTGCTCGGGTCGATCCTCGGCGCGGCGTGCGCCGAGGCGCCGATCGCCATCGCTACCACGAGCACCAGCACGACCACGACCGCGAGCACCGACGCGCCGCCCTTGGATGTCGAACTGATCCGGCCCGGGCTGTACCGCATCGAGGGTGCCGGCGGCAGCACGCTGCTGCGCACCGGGCCGGACGGCGTGGTCCTCGTGGATTCGAAGCGTGCGGGGGCGTTCGGCCCGCTGATGGCGGAGATCCGGCGCATCGCGAAGACCGCCGACCCGCAGGTTCGGGCAGTATTCCTGACTGCGGCCGGGCCGGAACAGGCGGGCAACGTGGCGTCGTTCAGCGGTGCCGGCATTCCTGTCATCGTCCAGAAGCGGGTTGCCGACCGCCTGAAGGACGACGCGCAGGCGCGCGGCGCGCCGCCACCCGGTTCGCTCGTCACCTTCGACCACGACCACCTGCTGTACATGGCCGGGTACCAGGTCGAAGCCGAGCACGTCGGACGCGGTCGCACCGGCAGCGACAGCGTGGTGCTGTTCCGCGACCTGCGTGTGCTGGCGGTCGGTGGGCTGTACACGGCCGGAACGCCGGCGCCCGACTGCGCATCGGGCGGCAGCTTCGCCGGTTGGGCCGCCGCGATCGCTCACCTGTCGTGGTTCGACTTCGACGTCGCGGTGCCAAGCCGCGGCGCGCCGGTGAGCAAGGCTGAACTCACCGCGTTCAAGGCCAGACTCGAGGCGCTCGCGGCGCGCGGTGCCGCTGGCGCCGCAGGTTCCTCCGGCTGCCCGCAGCCGCGCTGAGGAGACCGGCCGCCCGAGGCCGGACGCTCGCACCTCCGGATCGCCCCAGGCTGGCGACTGGCCCTCGACGCCCCGGCGTTGGCCGGATGGACCGCCCTGAACAGCGGTGGGGACACCTGCGTCCGCGACGCCCGCCATCACCCGTCCGCGGCGACGAAAAAAGTTCTGGCGCACCGGGAATGTACCTAAGCACAAAGGTGTTCCGGGAGGATTCAATCAGTTGTCTTTTCGGAACATCGTTCTATCAAACAGAACGACCGAGGATGCGATCGAACCGCACGAACCGAAAGACCCGTGTGATGCGATGCAGGCCGGAAGACCGGGTCTGCCGCAAGCGGACGCTCGACTTTTCATTGGACAGGACCTAGGAGACTCTCGATGAAACTCAACACCATCATGTCGTCGCTGGTGCTTGCCGCGGCCATGGCAACGCCCACCGTGATGTTCGGCGCGGCGGCCGACCTCGACGCGTGCTGCACGCCGGCCGACAAGGACCAGCCGAAGGTGGGTGGCAACCTGGGCAACCAGAGTTACTCGGCGCTCGACCAGATCACGAAGAAGAACATCGTCAACCTGGGGCCGGTGTGGGTGACCAGCACCTCGGAGCAAGCGGCGACGATGCCGGCGCCGTCGCCCGGCGCGGCCGACAGCGGTCAGCAGACGACCCCGATCGTGGTCGACGGCGTCATCTACGCCGACACGCCGAACGGGGGCGTGATCGCCGTCGATGGCGCCACCGGCGCCACCAAGTGGAAGTGGCAGCCCACGGTCGCCAACACCGGCTTCGGCCCCACCGGCACCCGCCGCGGCGTCTCCGTCGGTGACGGCAAGGTCTACACGCTGGCCAGCGGCTCACGGGTGGTCGCGCTCGACCAGCACACCGGTGCCCAGATGTGGGTGACCCAGTCGCGCGGGCCAAACGACGCGAGCCTCGGCAATATTGCCAAGGTCGCGACCGTGTACCACGACGGCATGGTCTACATCGGCACCAACGACGGCAACCGAGGCGCCGCGTTCGCGGTCAAGAGCAGCGACGGCAGCTACGTCTGGTCGTTCTACGGCGGCGCGGAGCCGGGCACGGTCGTCACCGACGTCAACGGCGTGACGACCGACGCCGGCGCCACCTGGGGTCCGCTGCAAGCCAACGGCCTCAGCTGTGCGCTGACGGCAGGCTCGACGCCATGGATCCACGGCTCGATCGATCCCGGGCTCGGCATGGCCTACTTCACCTACGGCAACGTGCGCAGCTGCGGCTCGTCGCAGGACGGGCAGCAGCGCCCGGGCGACAACCTGTTCGCCAACTCGGTCGTCGCGATGGACCTGAAGACCGGCGAATACAAGTGGCACTTCCAGTCGATCCGGCACGACATCTGGGACATGGACAACGTGCACCCGCCGGTGCTGGCCGACGTGAAGGTCAACGGCGCGACGCGCAAGGCGATCTACTACGGCAGCAAGACGGCGATGACCTACGTGCTCGACCGCAGCACCGGCAAGTCGTTGCTCGGGATGGTCGAGAGGGGGCGCCCGCAGGACTCGCGGCAGCACAACCCGGCGACGCAGAAGTTCCCGGCGCAGGGCATGTGGCTGCCCGAATGTGTGGTCTGGGAGCCGCTGGACGCGAACAACATTCCGGGTGACCCGTGGCGCGGCGTGCCGAACTTCAACGGCTACCAGGCCAACGGCGCCGGCCAGCTGCTCTACACCGAGCCGAACTACCTCGATGTCGACAAGGCGTTCATGAGCTATCCGTCGGATTACGGCTCACAGCATCGGCGCGGCTGCATGTACGACCCGCACTTCGACTACCCGGTGCTGTCGACGACGACGCAGAACGGCGGCGCCGACTGGTCCAACCACGGCTACAGCCCGCGCACCAACCAGATCTACATCCCGTACGGGGTCAACAACGTCGCTCACTACCGCTCGGCGGGCAGCAACGGCCAGCGTGCGCTGGGTCAGTACCAGACCGGCGGCGTGGTCGCGCTCAACGCGTCGACCAACGAAGTCGTCTGGCGCAACCACCTCGGACTGGACATGGCGCACGGCCAGAACCCGCTGATCACGGGCAGCGACCTGTTGTTCATCGGCCAGCAGGACGGTGTCTTCTCGGCGCTGGACGCGGTGAACGGCAAGGAACTGTGGCGCTTCCAGACCGCCGGCGGGATCGACAGCGGCGCGGTGACGTACACGATCGGCAGCGACCAGTACGTCGCCGTGCTGTCCGACGGCGACAAGCTGT
>JBDTUO010000339.1:0-3758 GCA_040007675.1 Rubrivivax sp. | reverse complement strand
GCGGCGCCGGCGGCGCCAGCACCAGCACGGCGTCTGCCAGACCGGCCAGGCGCGCCAGCGTCGGCGGGTCGTCGAGGTCGCCGATCAACGGCACGGCACCGGCAGCCCGCAGTTCGGCGCGCCGGTCCGGCTGCGAGGTCAGCGCGAGCACGCGCCAGCCCGGTGACAACACCCGCAGCACCCGCAGCCCGATGTCGCCGCAGCCGACGATCAACAGGCACGGCGGCCGGCGCGGCGCCTGCGCGCGGCGGCGGGAGTGCGGGGGCTCGCTCGGATTCAATCTCGGCGTCGCAGGGCAAAATGCGCGTTGCAGTGTACGTGTGACCCCTTTGCGATGAGCTTCAAGATCACGATCCGTCCGGCCGAGCGCCAGTTCGAGACCGCGCGCGACGAACCCATCCTCGCCGCGGCGATCCGTCAGGGCATCGGCCTGCCCTACGGCTGCCGCGACGGCGCCTGCGGTTCGTGCAAGAGCAAGCTGCTCGAAGGCCGCGTGATCCACGGCGCGCACCAGCTCAAGGCGCTGTCGCACGAGGAGGAGGCGGCCGGCTACGTGCTGACCTGCTGCGCGACGCCGCAGACCGACTGCGTGATCGAGGCGCGCAATGTGCCGGCCGAGGGCCAGCATCCGGTGCTGCGGCTGCCGAGCCGGGTGATCTCGATCGAGCGCCCGGCGCCGGACGTCGCGGTGCTGCGGCTGCAGCTGCCCGCGAACCAGAACTTCCAGTACCACGCCGGCCAATACGTCGAATTCATCCTCGCCGGCGGCGTGCGGCGCAGCTACAGCATGGCCAACGCCCCGCACGAGCTGGGCAGCCCGCCCTCGATCGAGCTGCACTTGCGCCACATGCCGGGCGGCAAGTTCACCGACCACGTCTTCGGCGCGATGAAGGAGCGCGACATCCTGCGCATGGAGGGCCCGTATGGCAGCTTCTTCCTGCGCGACAAGAGCGACAAGCCGATCGTGCTGCTGGCCAGCGGCACCGGCTTCGCGCCGATCAAGGCGCTGGTCCAGCAGCTGCGCGCGTCCGGCAGCACCCGCCCGACCGTGCTGTACTGGGGCTGCCGGCGCCAGGCCGACCTGTACCAGCACGAGTGGTGCGTGCAAGCCGCCGCCGAGATGCCCGCGCTGCGCTACGTGCCGGTGCTGTCAGAGCCCACGCCCGAAGACGCCTGGGAAGGCCGCACCGGTTTCGTGCACGCCGCCGTGATGGCCGACCAGCCCGACCTCTCTGGCCATCAGGTCTACGCCTGTGGCGTGCCGGTGATGGTCGAGTCGGCACAGCGCGACTTCGTGCAGCGCTGCGACCTGCCGGCCGAGGAGTTCTATGCCGACGCGTTCACCTCCGAAGCCGACAAGCACGGCGCCAGCGCCTGACCCTGGATCGCCGCCCCATTCACTTCCCGACACCTCCCACCCCTCATGCGCCCGCACCGCCGCCAGCTGATCTCCGCCATCGCCGCCGTCACCACTGCCCTCGCGGGATTCACTGCCATCGTGCCCGCGCACGCGCAGGCCGGGCGCCCCATCCGCCTCGTCGTGCCCTACCCGCCCGGCGGCCCGCTCGACCGCGCGGCGCGCATCCTGGCCGAAGCGGTCAAGGACAGCCTCGGCCAGGTCGTGGTCGAGAACAAGCCGGGCGCCGGCGGCAACCTCGGCGTGGCCGACGTCGCGCGCAGCACGCCGGACGGCAGCAGCCTCGTCGTCGGCGCCGTCGCGACGCACGCGATCAACCCCTGGCTGTACAAGAAGATGCCGTACGACGCGGCGCGGGACTTCACGCCGATCACGCTGATCGCGCAGGTGCCCAACGTGCTGGTGATGAACGCCGCCACCGCCGAGCGGCTGAAGATCGGCTCCCTCGCGGACCTGGTGCGTTATGCCCGCGCGCACCCCGGCGAGCTGAACTACGGCTCGGGCGGCAACGGCAGCGCCGGCCACCTGGCCGGCGAGATGTTCAAGGCACAGGCCGGCGTCTTCGCGGTGCACATCCCCTACGCAGGCGGCGCCGCGGCACAGCTGGCACTGCTGTCTGGCCAGGTCGATTTCAACGTCGACAACCTCGCCACCGCGTCCGGCAACATCCGCGCCGGCAAGCTGCGTGCGCTGGCGGTGACGACGCCGCAGCGCGCCGCGGCGATGCCCGACGTGCCGACGGTGGCCGAAGCCGGCGCCGCGTTCGGCCTCGCGAAGTTCAGCGTCGACACCTGGTTCGGCCTCTTCGCCCCCGCCGGGCTGCCGCCCGAGACGACGCGCAAGCTGAACCAGGCATTCACCGCCGCGCTCGCCTCGCCCGAAGTCAAGGCCAAGTTCGCGCCGATGATGGCGCAGCCGGCGCCGATGACGCCGGAGGCGTTCGGGGCGTTCGTGCGGGACGAATTGGCGAAGTACAAGGGCGTCGTGCAGGCGAGCGGCGCGCGGGTGGACTGAGGGGACGATCGATCGCGCCCGTCAAGGCCTTGCCCGCAAATGCATGCAGTCCTCGATGTCGGGGCTTCTCGCTCAGGGCGAGCACCAGCTCGGGCCTATGGTCACGCTAACCAACTCCTCTGCCGTTGGATTCCTCGCGATGGCTCGAAATATAGAAATCAAAGCCCGAATCGCCAGCGTCGAGTCGTTGCTCCCCAGCGTCGCGGCCTTGGCGAGCGAAGGTCCGGTCGAGATCGCGCAGCAAGACACCTTCTTCCGGTGTGAGGCTGGCCGCCTAAAGCTGCGCGACTTCCTGAACGGGACAGGCGAGCTCATCTTCTATCGGCGAGCGAACCAGGCGGGGCCGAAAGAGTCCTTCTATCTGCGGTCTGAGACTTCCACTCCCGAGATCCTCAGGCAGTCTCTGGCCCTCGCGTATGGGGAGTCTGGCAGCGTCAGCAAGCAGCGCACTCTGTTTCTCGTGGGGCGAACGCGGGTGCACCTCGACAAGGTGCAAGGGCTGGGGCACTTCCTCGAACTCGAAGTCGTGCTCAGCGAGAATGAGTCCTCGGAGGTCGGCACCGGCGAAGCTCACGAACTCATGGCCAAGCTCGGCATCGAGTCGCATCAGCTTGTGGAAGGGGCTTATGTCGAGCTTGCCTCGGAGAAGGCATCTGAGCTTTCCATCGAAGGTAAAGCCCAAAGCCTGCTTCGCGGCCTTTAGGTGCGTCGCTCATATCAAGCAGCATTAACCCAGAGACGAACCGCTCGACGGGTCTCCATTCGCGCATCATCGTGGCCCTGCGGCCAGACACACGGTTGTAGTCGAGCCGCGTCAGGCCGCGCCGCGCTGCGCGCCAAGATAGGTGTCGATCACCCGCGCGTCGTGCGCCAGCGTGGCGGCCGGCCCGTCCAGCGCGAAGGCACCGGTTTCCAGCACGTAGCCGTGGTCGGACACCGCGAGCGCGGCGCGGGCGTTCTGTTCGATCAGCAGGATGCTCGTGCCCTCGGCCCGCAAGCGCTCGATGATGCCGAACACCTCGCGCACGACCAGCGGTGCCAGGCCCAGGCTCGGTTCGTCGAGCATCAAGAGGCGCGGCGTGGACATCAGCGCGCGCCCCACCGCCAGCATCTGCCGCTCGCCGCCCGACAGCGTACCGGCGAGCTGCGTGCGGCGCTCCTGCAGGCGCGGGAACAGCGTGTAGACGCGTTCGATCTCGCGCCGCCAGTGCGGCACGCGCTGCTTCATCGCGCGGTAGCCGCCGAGCACGAGGTTGTCCTCGACCGCCATGCTGCCGAACAGCTCGCGCTTCTCCGGCACCAGCGCCAGGCCGAGCATCACGCGGTC
>JBDTUO010000338.1:0-3763 GCA_040007675.1 Rubrivivax sp. | reverse complement strand
CTAGTTGCTCCTGCGCGCTTGCTGGAGGGTTCAGCGCGTGATCAGATCAGCCGCACCAGCGTTGCCAGCAGCAGCGCCGCCAACAGGTTGTGCAGCAGCACCAGCGCCATTGGCAGGCCGGTGGCGACGATCAGCATGCCGAGTGCAAGCTGCAGCGCCGCCAGTACGAGCAGTGCGGCGCCCGCCCGTCTTCGGCCGCGCCGCCAGGCGCCGACGCCCAGCAGCGCCAGCACCGGCAGCACGATGAAGTTGCCCGCATGGTGTGCCCACAGCGCGATGGCGCCGCCGGCATTGATCGGCAGCACCGCGTCCTGGAAGGCCGGCACACGCCAGGGGTTCAAGGCCTGCCAGTTCCAGCCTGCAGCGCTGGCCGATCGGGTGCAGTCGACGAGGCCACTGCATGACAAGCCGGCATGGGATGCACTCACGAGCGCTCCGCCGGCAAGTTGAGCGCACAACAACAGCAGGCCGGCGATGGCCCAGCCGCCGAGACCCTCGCCTGGGGCGCCCGGCTGCACGCTGCGGACCAGGCGCCAGCACAGGGCGAGCATGACGAAGCCGCCGAGCAGGTTGCCCATGGCGACCGCGGGCAGGCGTGCACCCGGGGTGGCGATGCCGAGCGCCGCAAGGCCCAGCGCCAGCAGCAGCAGTGCCAGTGACAGCGCTCCAGACCGCTTCAGTATCGGCTTCCTGGCCAGGGTCGCCATCGTCATCACGATGACGAGCAGCAGCGTCAGCGAAGCGACGCCACGGTGTGCCAGCCGCGCCGCGGCCACCGCGTTTCCCGCGGGCACCGGATCCCCGGCCAGCGCGATGCGAAGGGTCTGGCCGTAGCAGCCTGGCCAGTCGTCGCAGCCCAGGCCGGCCTGCGAGAGCCGCAGGAACGCGCTGAGCGACAGCGTGGCCAGCATCAGCACGGTGCACAACCAGGCCAGTCGGCGCAGCAGGGGCAGCCGACGGTCCTGTGGGGCAGTGGCGTCACGCATGTCGGCTCAGCATCGTAATGCGCCGCGCGCGCGGCCCTGCGCGCGAAGTTCCGGTCAAAACCCGCGTTCTGACGTTTCCTTGACGTGGTTCAAGTCAGCTTGGCGCACCGGGAAACAGAATTCCCGTCACTCGCCGCAGCGTCCCGCATCGGGGCGCACTCGTCACAGGAGCGCACATGAGCCAGAACGTCAAAGACGATCCCAACGAACCCGTGCCGTGGGTGCAGCAACTGCTCGACAACCCGTTCCTGCTGCTGTTCCTGGGGGTGCTCATTCCCATGCTGGTCTACACGGTGTGGGGGGTGGTCGACATCCTGACCATCCCGGTGGCCAAGTAGTCGCCGACAAGCTGAGCCACGAATACAAAGGAAAGCCATGAGCGCCATCCTGCCGCCGTCAGAACGCCTGTGGTGGAAACATCCGCTCGACCGTGTGGAGGGCACCTGGATCGTCATCGCGCTGGTCTGGTGCCTGGTGATGTTCTTCATGATGGTCGGCTGGCACATCTACGGCAAGCAGAACCTGTCCACCGAGACGTACAAGACCACGCCCGATCTGTTCGCCGCGAAGACGCAGGCGATGGTCGACAAGTACACCGTGCGCACCGAAACCGACGACAAGATCCCGGTGGTCGCGCCGCCGCCCGGCAGCGACGTCTATCTGATCGCCCGGCTGTGGAACTTCTGGCCGATCCTCGAGCTGGAGAACGGCAAGACCTACAAGCTGCACCTGACCTCGATGGACTACAACCACGGCTTTTCACTCCAGCCCGCCAACATCAACATCCAGATCGTGCCGGGTTATGAGCATGTGATCACGGTCACGCCGAACCAGTCGGGCCAGTACTCGGTGGTGTGCAACGAGTTCTGCGGCATCAACCATCACACGATGGTCGGCCGCATCTACGTCAAGTAAGCGAGGCGCGAGATGAGCACAACCACCTACCGCACGTGCCCGCGTTCGGGCCTGCAGTTCGAGGCCAGCGGCGAGAAGTTGATGTGGGCCAATGCCGTGACGGCGGTGGTCTTCCTGCTGATCGGCGGCATCCTTGCCGTCGGTGTGGTGCTGACGCGCTGGCCCGCCGTGCACTGGCTGGAGGCCGACACCTTCTACCAGGTGCTCACCGCGCACGGCATCGACATGCTGATCTTCTGGATGATCTTCTTCGAAGTCGCGGTGCTGTACTTCTGCTCGTCGACGCTGCTGCGGTGCCGCCTGGCGACGCCGAGGATTGCGTGGCTGGCCTATGCGCTGATGCTCATCGGTGCCATCACCAACAACGTCGCCGTCTATCAAGGCAGCTCGAGCGTGATGATGACGAGCTACGTGCCGATGATGGCCGCGCCGTCGTTCTACCTCGGGTTGATCCTGTTCGCCGTGGGCGCGCTGATCGCGTGCTTCGTCTTCTTCGGCACGCTGGTGGTGGCCAAGCGCGACAAGACGTACCAGGGCTCGGTGCCGCTGGTCACCTTCGGCGCCATCACCGCGGCGATCATCGCGGTGTTCACCATCGCTTCCGGAGCGATCATCCTGATTCCGACCTGGCTGATGTCGATCGGCCTCGTCAAGGAGGTCGATCCGCTGATCTATCGCACCATCTGGTGGGCCTTCGGCCACTCGTCGCAGCAGATAAACGTCGCGGCGCACATTTCGATCTGGTATGCGGTGGCGGCGATCGCCTTCGGTGCCAAGCCGATGAGCGAGCGCGTCAGCCGTGGCGCATTCCTGCTCTACATCCTCTTCCTGCAGCTGGCCAGTGCGCACCATCTGCTCGCCGACCCGGGGATGTCCACTGGCTGGAAGGTGGTCAACACCAGCTACTTCATGTACTTCGCGGTGCTGGCGTCGATGATCCACGGCCTGACGATTCCGGGCGCGATGGAAGTGGCGCAGCGGGCCAAGGGCTTCAACAAGGGACTGTTCGAATGGCTTCGCAAGGCGCCCTGGAGCAACCCGACCTTTTCGGGCGTGTTCATCTCGATCATCGGCTTCGGCTTCCTCGGCGGCATCTCCGGCGTGATGATGGGCACCGAGCAGTTGAACATGATCATCCACAACACCATCTATGTGCCGGGGCACTTCCATGCCACGGTGGTGGTCGGCACCACGCTGTCGTTCATGGCGCTGACGTACTTCCTGATCCCGGTGCTGTTCCGGCGCGAAATGATCGCGCCGAAGCTGGCGCAGTGGCAGCCCTACCTGTTCGGTTTCTCGATGTACTTCTTCTGCCTGGTGATGATGGGCGCCGGCACGCTGGGGGTGTCGCGCCGCCACTGGGACATGGCATTCCAGGGCGCAGCGCTGGCCTACGAATGGCCCGGTGCGGCCTACCTGATGATGGGCCTGGTGGGCATTGCGGGCGTCGCCGCGATCGTGGGCGGCGGGATCTACATCTACGTCACCGTCGGTTCGCTGTTGTGGGGCAAGAGGCTCGGCGCCGGCGTGACCAACCCGACGTTCACGCCGATCCCGAAGACCGCGCCGACGGTCGTCGCGCAGAGTTATGGCTCGGCAGGCTTCGCCGCGCCAGGCACCTTCATGCTGGCGATGGTCTTCCTGGTGGCGTTCGTGCTGTACTACTTCATCAACTGGAAGTACCTGTCCACGCTGTGGCTCCTGAGCTGATCCGGGCCGGGCGCGAAGGGCGAGCGACATGAACACCACCACGCTGACGACCTCCGGGCAACGCGGCGCGCTGCACACCGCGCGCCTCGTGCTCGGGCTGTTCAAGCTGCGCATCGGCGTGATGATCATGGTCACCGCGCTGGTCGGCCTGG
>JBDTUO010000337.1:0-3775 GCA_040007675.1 Rubrivivax sp. | reverse complement strand
GCCGGGGCGCAGCACCGCGAATTGCCTGGCGCATTATCTGGAGCGCTGTTTTATCCAGTGATGGTCGGTCGTCGGCGATGCCAGCACGAGGCAGCGCTTGGGCCGCAGACTCCACATAATCTGGGCTGACGCCAATTTGATCGGCGGCGCGACGAGGGGCACGGTTGCAGATTTCGCTGCACACGAATTCGAGCGTCGACGCCTACATTGCCGCCGACGAGTGGCGCAACGCGACCCTATCCGTTTGCCCGCTGCACCCGGAGGGTAGCTGCGGTCTTGCGCGCCACGGCAGCTACGCGCGGGTCAGGCCGCAGGGCCTTCGTGTGGCCCGGTGGTATTGCCCGCAAGGGCATCGCACCTTCAGTTTGCTGCCTGACTTCATGGCCGCACGTTTGCCCGGCCTGCTTGCCGAGGTCGAGGAAGTCGTCGCGGCCGTCGCTCGCACATCCAGCATCGAAGCGGCAGCCGCAACGGTGCGCGAACTGGAGTTGTCGCTGCGGGCGGCTGTGCGTTGGCTGCGTCGGCGATTGCGACCCGTTCAATTCGCACTGCGAGCGTTGGGGCATTGCGCCGACAACGGCATGGTCGGCATCGGTGCGCCCGGATTCCTGGTTCACCTGCGCCGTGAGCTTGAAGCGCACACGCTTGCCCGGTTACCGCCACCGCTGGGCTGGCAAGCCGGGCGCTTGCCGTCGCATCCTGCCGGCGACAGTCAACACGAGATGGGGCCTGACGCGCCGGCGCGAACGATCTACCGTGGCCGCCACACATCGTCAGCACCTGTATGGCCGCCAACTCACCGAAGACCCAACGACCTGGGAGCGCGCCCACCACCCAGGACATCCTTCGCGTATGGCGGGCCGACCGAAGTATCAGGGCCTCCAGCGCACAGGGCTACCTGCAATGGATCAACCGGCTTCGCCGCTACTGCCGCGAACTCGGTCTTGATGAAGCCGACCAACTGACTCGTGCCGGCGCCGAGCGCTTCCGCGCCTGGTACGCCACAGCGCGCAGGATCAGTGCGACCCCCCTTGGCGGCATCAGCTCGTCGATGCACGCGCTGCACCGCGTCTACGCGGTCATGGGTCTGCCGCTGACGCCATGGCAGCCCACCCGCCAACGCCGGGCACCGGCCGCACCGTTGCTGCGCGCCTACGCGGTCCATCTTGGCCAGCATCGCGGCAACCCCGAGTCCACGGTCCTCAAGAAGCTCGACCACGTCGGCAAGCTGCTTGCGCACCTGGCACGCGCCGGCAAGTCGTGGCGACGGTTGAGCCTGCCCGACATCGACGCCTTCTTGGTCGACTGCGCCAGTCGCTACGCCCGCACCACGACGGCCGACATCGCCAGCACGGTCAGATCCTTCGCCCGGTTCCTGCTGGCGAGCGGGCGCATCCGCGTCGACCTGGCCGACGCGGTGATCTCACCGGTGCAACCGCGCTTCGCTCGGCCTCGGCGCGCCTTGCCCTGGCAAGATGTTCAGCGCCTGCTGCGCGCCGTGGACACGGGCAGCGCAGGCGGGCTGCGCGACCACGCCATGCTGCTGATGATGAGCACCTACGGCTTCGGCGCGGCAGAGGTGCGCGGCCTGCAATTGCACGATATCGACTGGAGTGCCGGCACCTTGCAGGTGTCGCGCCCGAAGACCGGCGTGAACTTCGTCTTGCCGCTGCTGGCGCCGGTGGCCAAGGTGCTGGCCAAGTATCTGCGCCACGGACGTCCGCCGCACACGCCGACGCGCCATCTGTTCGTGCAGATGAAGGTGCCGTTCGGCGCCCTCACGGCGTCCTCGGTCATTCGGCACGTCCTCGTCAAGCACGCCAAGGTGGCCGGCATCCAGGCGCCGTATCTGGGCAGTCATGTTCTGCGGCACTCCAACGCCGCGCGGCACATCGATGTCGGCACCAAGGCGCGCGTGCTGTCCGACATCCTGGGTCACCGCGACAGCGAGTCGGTATCAGCCTACGTGCGCATCGCCACGCATTCGCTGCGCGAGGTCTCGCTGCCGGTGCCGCGATGAGCACGAAGGTGAGTGCCGCAATCCTGGTCGGCGACGTGGCCAAGTTCCTGGCGTTCAAGCGCGCCATGGGCATGGGCTACGTGCGTGCCGGGTTCGTGCTCAACGGCTTCGTCCGATTCGTCCGCGATCAATACGGTGAGGACGGTGCTGCGTTGGACGAGATCGTGACGCGATGGGCGGCGCGGATCGAGGGGCGCAAGGCCATCACGGTGGGCCAAGAGTTCGGCGTCGTGCGCCAGTTGTGCCTGTTCCGCCGTCGCAGCGACCCGCGCGGCTTCGTTCCCGAGCACGCCGTGGCGCCGGTCAGGGAGTCGGTGTTCGTGCCGTACATCTTCAGCCGCGAAGAAGTGCTCGCCTTGCTGAGCGCCGCCTCGCGCCACGAAGGCCGCAACCTATGGGGCGCGATGCTGCGCGCGCTGACCCTGGTGCTGTACTGCACCGGCATGCGGCTGGGCGAGGCGACACGGCTGCGGCTGGACGACGTCGACCTGCACCGAGCCATCCTGACGGTGCAGCACAGCAAGGGCAGATCGCGCATCCTGGCGATCCGCGAAGATCTTGTCGCCGAGCTGCAACAGTACCTTCGGCGCCGCGAGGATCTCTTGGCAACCCGTGGCGACGCCGATCCGGGTACGTTGTTCATCCGCCGCAATGGTTCAGCACTCACCTTGCAAGCCGCATCGGACGCATTGCGCCTGCTGTTGCGTGAACTCGGACTGAAGCCGCCGCGCGGTCGCGCGGGCGCCAGGCCGTACGAGCTGCGACACGCCTTTGCCGTGCATCGGCTGACCGCGTGGGCCGCTGACGGTGTGGATGTGCATGCCAAGCTGCCGTGGCTGTCTGCCTACCTCGGACACCTGAACCTGCTGGGCACCGAGGTCTACCTCAAGGCCACACCGCAACTGCTGGAACTGGCGAGCCAGCGCTTCGAGCAGCACGTACGCGACAAGCGCCGACCGCCATGAGCCGCGCGACTTCGCGCAGTCTGTTCGCTCAGCTGCAGGCGTACTTCACCGAGTACCTGCCGCGACAGCGCGGTGCCAGCGCACATACGATTCGCGCCTACCGCGATGCGCTGACGCTGCTGCTGAAGTTCGTCGCCGAACGGCGCGGTCGTGGCGTCGCCGGCTTGCAGCTGAGCGATCTCGATGCCGACGCGGTGACAAGCTTCCTGGATCATGTCGAGAAGGCGCGGTCGAACTGTGCTGCCACGCGCAATTGCCGGCGCGCCGCAATACGCGGATTCTTCAAGCACGTGCTGCGCGATGACCTGGCGCATTCCCAGCAGTACATGCGGGTGTTGGCCATCCCTGCGAAGAAGGCCCGCCAGCGCCCGGCCACCTACTTGGAGCCACCCGATGCTCGCCTGATCATCGGCATGCCCGACAAGCGAACGCACGACGGATGGCGTGACTACACGCTGCTGCTGTTCCTGTACAACTGCGGCGCGCGGGTAAGCGAGGCGGCAGGAGTGCGCTGGGATGACCTGCACTTGATCGCGCCGCGGCAGGTACGCCTGCGAGGCAAGGGCAAGAAGGAGCGGCTCCTGCCTGTATGGACCGAGACCGCCAGCGCGTTGCACCGGCTTCGCGGGATGTCTGACGGCACGGATCAGCAATGCGTGTTCGTCAATCGTCAGGGACAACCGCTGACGCGCGACGGGATCGCCTACCTGCTCACCAAGCACACGACGGCAGCGGCACACATCAACCCCGCTCTGAAGCGCAAGCACATCACGCCACATGTGCTTCGACA
>JBDTUO010000336.1:0-3782 GCA_040007675.1 Rubrivivax sp. | reverse complement strand
CGGTCCATGTCGGCGCGGTCCATTGCGCGCGGAACCTGCGAATCCGGCCCGTACGGCAGCGCCGAAGCCGAGATCAGCGGCCAGTTGCCTGCCACGAGCGGGTGGTCGATCTCCTGCCAGCCGAGCTGCGTGCTGCCCTTGCGCCCGGCGTGGCCGAGCTGCAGGCCGATCCTCGACCCCGAGTTCGTGTGCACGAAGTGCACGACGCGTGACCAGGCGTCGCGCTGGGCATCGGTCCACAGGCCGGCGCAGCCCGGGGTGATACGGGCGTCGGGCGACACACAGGTCATTTCGGTGAACAGCAGCCCCGCGCCGCCCATCGCGCGCGCGCCGAAGTGCACCAGGTGCAGGTCATTCGGCAGCCCGTCGGCGGCGGAGTACATCGCCATCGGCGAGACGACGACGCGGTTGGGCACCGTCAGGCCGCGCAGCGTGAACGGCGTGAACATCGGCGGTGGCGGCTTGCCGGGGCCCACGGGCACGCCGCTGCGTTCGGCGAACCAGCGCTCGAAGCCCTCGAGCCAGGCGGCGTCGCGCAAGCGCAGGTTCTCGTGGCTGATGCGCTGGCTGCGCGTCAGCATCGAGTACATGAACTGCTCCGGCGGCAACGGGTCGCAGTAGCGCTCGCCGACGACCTCGAACCACTCCATCGCGTTCCAGGCCGCGTTCTGCAGCCGCAGCACGTCGATCTCGCGCTCGGCCTGGTAGCGCGCCAGCACGGCGGCGATGTCGGTGCCGACCTCCTTGAACAGGCGGGTCAGCCCGATCGCATCCTCGAGCGCCAGCTTGGTGCCCGAGCCGATCGCGAAATGCGCGGTGTGGACCGCGTCGCCCATCAGCACGACGTGGCTGCGCCCGTTGTGCGTGTGCCAGCGCTGGCAGCGCACGCGCTGGAAGTTGATCCAGGCCGAGCCGCGCAGGTGGCGCGCGTTGGACAGCAGCGCATGGCCGTCGAGGTGGGCGGCGAACAGCTGCTCGCAGAACGCGACCGAGGTGTCGACGTCCGCCGTGTCCAGACCGTGCGCGCGCCAGACGTGCTCCGGCGTCTCGACGATGAAGGTGGTCGTCGTGTCGTCGAACTTGTACACGTGGGCCTGGAACCAGCCATGCTCGGTCTTCTCGAACAGGAAGTTGAAGGCGTCGAACAGCTGGTTCGTGCCGAGCCAGATGAAACGGTTCGGCCGCGTCACGATGTCGGGCTCGAATACCTCCGCATAACGCTGGCGGATGCGCGAGTTGACGCCGTCGCTGGCGATGATCAGGTCGGCGTCGGGGTACTCGAGGTCCGACTGCACGTCGGTCTCGAACACCAGCTCGACGCCCACCGCCTCGCAGCGTCGCTGCAGGATGTTGAGCAGCTTCTTGCGCCCGATGCCGACGAAGCCGTGGCCACCCGAGCGGATCACGCGGCCCTTGAAGTGCAGCTCGATGTCGTCCCAGTGGTTGAAGGCGACCTCGATCGCGTCGGCGGTCGGCGCGTCCCACGCGCGCATGTTCTCCATCGTCGCGTCGGAGAACACGACCCCCCAGCCGAAAGTGTCGTAGGGCTGGTTGCGCTCGACGACGGTGACCTCGTGGGTGGGGTCGAGCTGCTTCATCAGCAGCGCGAAGTACAGGCCGGCCGGCCCGCCGCCGATGCAGACGATGCGCATGTGGGGAGAGATCCTTCGAGGAATGAGGCCATGGGCCGGCGCGCCAGCGCCGTCGGTCCATTGTCGCCGCCGGATGCGTGGCCTGTAAATCGTCAGCGCGCCTGCGCGAGAATCGCTCGACGATGACCCCTTCAGCGCCCCCCCTGCCCGCCTGGGCCGACGACCTCGGCCACGGCGTCTACGCGGTCGACACCGCGTTCCACCGCGACCGTTTCGACGCCGCGTACCTGCTCGTCGCCGACGGACGCGCCGCGTTCGTCGACACCGGAACGAACCACGCACTGCCGCGCCTGCTCGGCCTGCTGGAGGCCTTGGCGCTCCCGCGCGACGCGGTCGAGGCCGTCATCCCGACCCACGTGCACCTAGACCACGCCGGCGGCGCGGGCGCGCTGATGCACGCCTTGCCCGCGGCGACGCTGTGGGTGCACCCGAAGGGTCTGCGCCACATGGTCGATCCCCGCCACCTGTACGCCGGGGCCCTGGCCGTCTACGGCCAGGCCGAGATGGACCGTTCCTACGGCACGCTGGTGCCGGTGCCGGCTGCGCGGGTTCGCGCGACCGCGGACGACCAATGGGCCGAGATCGCCGGGCGCCGCCTGCGCTTCATCCACACGCCGGGTCACGCGCGCCACCACCACTGCGTGTGGGACGAGGCGACGCGCGGGTGGTTCACCGGTGACACCTTCGGCCTCAGCTACCGCGAGCTCGACACGCCGCGCGGGCCGTGGATCACGCCCACCTCCACGCCCGTGCAGTTCGAGCCGGCCGCGCTCGACCGCGCGATCCAGCGGCTGCTCGACGCCGAGCCCGACTGCGTCTACCTCACGCACTTCGGCAAGCTCGGCGGTGTCGCAGCACTGGGCGCGCAACTGCAGGTGCTGCTCGCCGGCATGGTCGAACTCGGACAGCGCGTGCTGTCCGAAGGGCTCCTTGGCGCGGCGCGCCACACCCGGCTGCACGACGGGCTGCGGGCACTGTACCTGGCCAGCCTGCGCGCCCATGGCAGCACGCTGCCGGAGGCGACGATCGTGCACCTGCTGGCGATCGACCTCGAACTCAACGCCCAGGGCATGGCGATCTGGCTCGACCGCGAAGCGGCGGAACGTGACGCGGCGGCCGACAGCGATGCGTCAGCGGCCGCCGCCGCAGGGAGTGCACGGTGAGCGACGCGGTGCAGTTCGGCCTCGGCGGCCGGGTCGCCGTCGTCACCGGTGCGGCCAACGGCATCGGCGCGGCCTGCGTGCGTCTGCTCGTGACCGAAGGCGCGCTGGTCGCGCTGTGGGACCGTGACGAGGCTGCGGCACAGGCACTGGCCGCCTCGCTCGCTGGCACCGGCACGCGCACGCTGGTGTGCCGCTGCGACGTCGCGCGCAAGGCCGACGTCGATGCCGCGCTGGCGACGACGCTGGCGGCGTTCGGCCGCATCGACGCGCTGGTCAGCAACGCCGGCATCTTCAAGGCGGCCGACTTCCTGGAGATCGAGGAAGCCGACTGGGACGCGGTGATCGGGGTCAACCTGAAGGGTGCCTTCCTGGTCGGACAGGCCGTGGCACGGGCCATGGTCGCGGGCGGCGGCGGTGCGATCGTGCACATGAGCTCCGTCAACGGCACGCTGACGATCCCGACGATCGCCAGCTACAACGCCAGCAAGGGCGGGCTCAACCAGCTCACGCGCGTGATGGCGCTGGCGCTGGCGGACCGCGGCGTGCGCGTCAACGCCGTCGCGCCCGGCACGATCGCGACCGAACTCGCCGCGCAGGCGGTACTGACGAGCGACGAGGCGCGCCAGCGCATCCTCAGCCGCACGCCCATGGGCCGGCTCGGAGAGCCCGATGAGGTGGCCGCGGTGGTGGCCTTCCTGCTGAGCGACGCTGCCAGCTACGTCACCGGCGAGATCGTCACCGTCGATGGCGGCCGCATGACGCTGAACTACACGATGCCGGTGCGCGGCTGAGCCGAGCCGGCCCGCGCGCCCGCCCGCCCGCCCGCCAGACGTCGTGACACGAACCGCGCCGAGACGCGGGAAAATCAACGAATCTTCCCCCGCTTCCCGCCACTGCCATGAACCCCGCCACCCTGCCCCTGTCCTTCGACGTCGGCGACGCCGACTTCGAATCCGCCGTGCTCGAG
>JBDTUO010000335.1:0-3798 GCA_040007675.1 Rubrivivax sp. | reverse complement strand
GACGACCTTCGACAGGCCGGCCGCCGAGGCGTCGGTCAGCGCAGCGACGGTGATGTTCTCACCGGCGTTCGCGCCGACCTGGAAGGTCGCGGCGGCGAACGAGCCGTCGAGCAGCTTGGCGCCGTTGAACGACGTGTTCTTCGCCACGCGGTTGATCTCGTCGCGCAGCTGGGTCACTTCGGCCTGCAGCGCCTTGCGGTCGTCGGCGCTGTTGGTGGCGTTGGACGACTGCACCGCGAGTTCGCGCATGCGCTGCAGCATGTCGCCGATCTTTCCGAGCGAGCCTTCGGCGGTCTGCGCCAGCGAGATGCCGTCATTGGCATTGCGCGCCGCGACGTTCAGGCCCCGCACGGTGGCGTTCATGCGTTCGGCGATCGCCAGGCCGGCCGCGTCGTCCTTCGCGCTGTTGACGCGCAGGCCGGACGACAGGCGTTGCATGGAGGTCGCCAGCGTGTTCTGCGACGACGCGAGGTTGCGTTGGGCCGTCAGCGTGTTGACGTTGGTGTTGATGGTCATTGCCATGATGGTTTCGATACTCCGTAGGTTGATGCACTCCCGGCGAGCACGCCGGCCTTTGACTCGTCTGGGGAAGTCGCCCTCCCCATTCGCGCCTGTCGCCGCCTCGGGATCGCGTCGCCGCGTTCCGTTGCATTGACCGGCTGCGCCCGGCGGCAGTCATCGAATCGATCCGGCGCGGAGGGTTCCGCGCTGGCTCATCGGTCGGCTGACCCGGACCTCGAGGGGCGGGAAATTCCCCTCGTTGGGGCGGTTATCGGTCAGCCCCGCAGGCGACTTGAGGCCTCCTCACCTGCCAGGGGCAGGGCGCGGTGTGTGCAAGCTGTCACGCGCCGCGCGGTGACGGTCGCCCGCCCGGCGCCGGTTCACCCCCGGAACCCCGGCGCCGGATTCGCCGGCCTTCCGCGCCGCTTTTCTCGCCACCGCCAGTTCGCGTGCGCCGTAGATTGGTTGCCTGTGCCGCCGGTGCCCGCCGCCCGCCGCCCGCCACCCTTTGCCTACAGCCAGTGCCACTGCCATGCCCCGACCCTCCACCGCCTTTCGTCGCCAGCAGGCAGCGGGTCGACATCGCCCCGTGATGGGGCGGACCGCCGAGGCGAGCGCCGGATCGGCACGTCCACGTCCGGGCGCCGCCGCGATTGCGGCCGACAGCGTTGCCGCCGGCGGGGCGCTGTACCGGCTCGGCCGTCATGCCGAGGCGGAGCGGCTGGCCGAGGCCGTGCTGCGGCAATCGCCCGCCGACGTCGGGGCGACGCACCTGTTGACGCTGGCCCTGATGGCGCAGCACCGCTTCGACGCCGCGCTGGCGGTGTTCGAGCGCGTCGGCGCCGGCGCGGCGCGCCTCCACCTCGACTTCGTGCTCAACCACGGCGCCACGCTGTCGCACCTGGGCCGCCCGCAACAGGCGCTGGACGTCTACCTGGAAGCCGCGGCGCTCGACATCACGCAGGCGACCGTTCACATGCGGCTGGGCATCGTGCTGAAGGAGCTGAAGCTCTACCGCGAGTCCGCCGAAAGTTTCCTGACCGCGTTGACCCTCGAGCCCGGGCGCATCGCCGCGCGGCTGATGGTGCTGCACATGCGCCAGTTCGCCTGCGCGTGGGACGGCTTCGAGGCCGACCGCCAGGCGCTGCTCGCCGCGCTGGAGCGCGACGACGGCCTCGACGCGCGCGGGGAGGGCGCGGTGTGGTCGCTGGCCGCGATCGATCACCCGCCGGCGCTGATGAGACGTGCCACCGCCGCGGTCTCCGGCCGGCTCCAGCGCGACGTCAGCACCCCGCTGCCCGTGCGCCGCGTCGCCGACCCGCGCACGGCGCGGCTGCGCATCGGCTACGTTTCGGCCGATTTCCACAACCACGCCACCGCGCTGCTGCTGGTCGAGGTGCTCGAGGCGCGTGACCGGGACTCGTTCGAAGTGGTGCTGTATTCGCACAGCCCGGACGACGGCAGCCCGCTGCAGCAGCGGGTGCGCGCTGCATGCGAGCGTTTCGTCGACGCCAACGCGCTGTCGGACCGCGCGCTCGCCGAACGTATCCATGCCGACGGCATCGACGTGCTGGTCGACCTCAAGGGCCACACCTTCCGCAACCGGCTGGCCGTCTTCGCGCACCGGCCGGCGCCGGTGCAGGCGAGCTGGCTGGGTTTCCCCGGCACGACCGGCGCCGAGTTCATCGACTACGTGATCGGCGATCCGCGCGTCACGCCGCTGGCCCACGCGCCGTTCTACAGCGAGTGCATCGCGCAGCTGCCGTGGAGCTACCAGCCCAACGACAGCCGGCGCCCACGGCCGGCACCGTCCACGCGCGCCCGCTGCGGCCTGCCCGACGACGCCCTGGTGATCGGCTGCTTCAACCAGAGCTTCAAGATCGGCCCCGACAACTTCGCCGCCTGGCTGCGCATCCTGCAGACCGTGCCACGCGCGCTGCTGTGGCTGCTGTGGGACAACGAACAGGCGAGCGACCACCTGCGGCGCGCCGCGGCCGCCCAGGGGGTCGACCCGGCTCGGCTGGTGTTCGCGCCGCGCCTGGCGGTGGCCGACCACCTGGCGCGACTGCCGGTGGCCGACCTGATGGTCGACAACTGGCCCTGCAACGCCCACACGACGGCCAGCGATGCGCTGTGGATGGGCGTGCCGCTGGTGACGCGCTGCGGCGACACCTTCGCCGGCCGCGTCGCCGCAAGCCTGCTGCACGCGGTCGAGCTGCCGGAGCTGGTGTGCGCCGACCGCGCGGCCTATGAAGCGCTCGTGATCGCACTGCTGGAGGATCCGACGCGGCTGGCGCGGCTGCGGTCCCACCTCGACGCCGGCCGCTCCCGCTTCCCGCTCTTCGACGGCCGACGCTTCGCGGGCGACCTCGAACGCCTGTACCGCCGCATGGCCGCACGCGCCCACCGCGGCCTCGCGCCGGCGGCACTCGCGGCCGACACCGCCGCCCTGCGGGCCGCCGCCGAGGTGCTGGCCGCGACCGGCCATCCCATCGGTCTCTGAGGGGCCTCCGCGAGGGCCACCGTCGGGCCACGGCCATCGCTGCCGCGGCCGACGTCACGCCAGCAAAGCCCGCCGACCGCGCTCGCGGTCGGACGGCGCGCCGCCGCCTTGTCAGGCAAATTCCTACATCGGCGTTGGAAGACGACGGACTCAAGCCACCGAACTGACCTGATGTTGCGGTCCAGTTCGTCTGCCTACAGTCCTCCTCACGCCACCCGAACCCCCGAGGAGAGACCCGATGACCGCCGACCAGATCCTTGCCGAAATCCGTGAAGCCAACCTGTCGTACCTGATGCTCGCCCAGAGCCTGATCCGCACCGACCGTGAGCAGGCGCTGTTCCGCCTCGGGGTGAGCGAGGAAACGGCGCGCCTGATCGACCTGCTGACCTCGTCGCAGATGATGAAGATCGCCGCCGGCAACACGCTGCTGTGCCGCTTCCGGATGGACGACGACCTGGTCTGGAACCTGCTGACGAGCCACGGCAAGTCGGCCGCGAACGACGGGGTCGGCCGCCTGCACGCGTCGATCCTGATGGCCGGGCGCCACCAGGAAGCCGCATAAGCGTTGCCCCCCAGGCTCCCTGCGGGATCACCCCGAGGCTGCCCGCTCGAAGAACACCAAGACACACAGGAGGAACGAACATGCCCCGCATCAAGAGCATCCTGACCGAAGCCAAGCAGATCGAGCGCGCCGTCGCGCTGATCCACCTCGGCGCCCGCCTGCAGGTGCTGGAGTCGGAGACCGACCTCAGCTACGAACGCCTGCTGCGCCTGTACAAGGAAGTCGCCGGCAA
>JBDTUO010000334.1:0-3799 GCA_040007675.1 Rubrivivax sp. | reverse complement strand
CTGGGCAGCGCAGGCGCTGGCGGCAGACGCGCCTGCCACCGCGGCCGCATCGGCAGCGGCATCGGCAGCAGCATCGGCAGCAGCGGCAGCGGACCACGGCCCGGGCGCCGGCGAACGGCTCGAATGGCTGTCCCACCTCGACGCGCTGCTCGAGCGCAATGCGGTGCAGGCAGTGGTGCGATTGGACGACGCGAGCGTGCAGGCCGCGCGCCGCGCACTCGCCGGCCGGCCCCTGGTCGATCGCGTCAGCGACCGCCTGTTGAGTCGTGCGCAGGCGCAGACGCCCGGGGTGCGCGGCCTCGCCGCGCTGACCAGTGACGCCGCGGTGCTGGCCTTCGCGCCGGCCGGCGCCGAGGCACTGCCAGGCGTGCCGGCCGCCCTGCAGCGTGAAGCCTGGCGTGAGCACACCGCCCCGGCGGTCGACCCGACGATCGTCGAGCTCGCGGATGAGGCGACGTGGGTGCTGGGCGACGCCTCGCCGGCAACCACGCGGCTGGCACGCGACGGCGCCGCACGCGCGGCACTCGCGCGCGAGATCGGAGCGCGTCACGCGCAGGCGGCGATCGCCGCCTGGGACGCCTTGCTCCGAGCGCTTCGGCTCGAAGCGCCGGACGACCCGCAGGGCCTCGCGCGCCTCGCGGACCAGTTGGCGACCAGTGATTCGCCGCTGCGGCTCTTGCTGGCCCGCTTGGCGGCCGAGTTCGCGCCGGCCGCGCCGGGCCGGGCCGGCGGGCCCGCCCAGCAGGCCTTCGACGCCACCCTCGAAGCCCGCTTCGGTCCGCTGCACGCGTATGCGGCCGGCGCCGGCGTGCTGGCGGTGGACCGGCTGGTCGCGCCGCTGTCCACGGTGCTGAAGGACCCCGCCGCCGCCGGCGCCGGGCCGCTTGCGGCCGGGCTCCGCACCGAGGCGGCGCGGGCACCGGCCCCGTTCGCCGGCTTCTGGCAGGCGCTGGCCGAGGCCCTGACGACGCAGCAGCAGGGCGCACTGCGGCGCCAGGTCGGCGGCGGCCTGGCCGAACTCGCATCGACCTGCCGTGCGCTGACCGGCGAACGCTTCCCGTTTGCGGCCGACGCCCGCCGCGACATGCCGCTGGCGGATTTCGCCCGCGTGTTCGGGCCGCAGGGCCTGATCGACGGCTTCTTCCGGGCTCGACTGGCAACCCGCGTCGACACGCGCCAACGTCCGTGGCGCTGGACCGATGCCGGCGCTGCGCCGCCGGCCGCCACGCTGCACGGGTTCGAGATGGCCGACGACATCAGGCGCCTGTTCTTCCCACCCGGCGCCGAGTTGCCGCAACTGCGCCTGCAGCTGACCCCGCAGGGCATGGACGCCGAACTGCTGCTGTTCAGCGCCGACATCGACGGCCAGCTGCTGCGCTACGAGAACGGGCCGCGGCGGCCGAAGCCGATCGTCTGGCCCGGGCCGGCGGGCGGCGAACGGGTGCTGCTGCGCACGCTCCCCCCGGGCCCGAGCGGGGTGGGAGCCGAGGTGCACGAGGGCCCGTGGGCGCTGCTGCGCGTGCTGCAGCGGGGCGGCTGGGCCGATGCCGGCAGCGGCGCGACGCCGGTCGCACGGCTCGTCGTCGATGGCCGTGCGCTGGCGCTCGAACTGCGCGCCGATGCCCCGGTGGGCGCCGGGCTGCTCGCGCGGCTGCACACCTTCCGCTGCCCCCAACCCTGGTGAGCGGCATGACGCGACCTGACGACGACCTTGTTCGACTGCTGCAGCCGCTCGCCACCGGTTGGTGGGGCAAGCTGCCGACCCAAGGCGACTTCATCGGCCACGGCCTGCCGGTGCCCTGGCGGCAGGTCTGGGACGACTGGCTGCAGCGTGGCCTTGCGCTCGCCCAGCATCGCTTCGGCCGTGTCGCCGCCCAGCAGCGCCTGCAGTCGATGGCGCCCTGGCAATGCCTGGTGCCGCCGGTCACCGGCAACGCGGATCCGAGCTGGGCCGGTGTCGTCGTGCCGGGCATCGACCGCGTCGGCCGCGGGTTTCCCGTGTTGCTGGTCGAGGGCTACGGCGCCGAGGCGCTCGACCGCGCCGGCGTGCCCGCCCTGCAGCGGCGCGCGCTGCGCCTGGCCGACTGGCTCGACCAGATCGGCGTGCAGTCGGCGCCGGGCGACTTCGCCGCCGGTGCATTGGCGTTTGCGAGCGAGGCGTGGGACGGGACGGCCGACGACGCGGCCGACGACGCGCCGCCGCAGACCGTCGGCGCCTTGCGTGCCGCTTATCCCGCGGCCGGCTCCTTCTGGTGGCGACCGGAGCCGGTCGGCGCACCGGCGGCGCCGTGGATCGACAGCTGGCCGCCGCGCGATGAGCTGGTGCTCGAGTGGCTCGGCGGCGCGGCCGCAGACCCCGACGGCTAGCTCAGCGCCGTGCCGCGGGCGGGGATTGGTCGCCGCTTGCCGACGGCTCGTGTGCAGCGCGGCGCAGCGCGGGCCCGAAGCGGGCCGCGAACGCGCGCTCGAGGTCATCCACCACGGCTTGCCGCTGATCGAGGTAGCGACGCCACAAACGCGCGTCACGCCAGGTTCGCCAGATCCGGCCCAGCCCGCGCGGCGGGCCTGCCGCCGCGGCGACCTGCTCGGCGTCGAGATCGTCGAGCAGTGCACGCAGCGCCTCGTGCACCGCCGGCACCACGGCCTGCTGTTCGCGCTGCCGCGCCTGATGGGCGTGCTGCAGCGCGCGCACCGGATCGAGCAGACCGGGCCAGGGCTCGGTATTCAGCATCAGGCGCAGCACCTCGTTGGCGTCGTGCGCGAAGTCCAGCGGGTTCCGACGCCCCGACACGAACTGCGTGCCTTCGGGCCGCGCGTCGAAGCGGTCACCGAGCCGATCCTGCAACATCGCCACCGTGTCGGCGGCCACCTCGCGCAGCAGGCGACCGACCTGCTGCGCGCGCGCCAGATCCGCGGCCGGCGCCTGCGCCGGATCGAGGCCGGCGCCGGCCAGGAAGGCGGCCCACAGCGCCGCGCCGTCGGTCGGCAGGGCGAGCGCCGAGGGCGCATGCACGGGCGCGAATGGCGGGGCGAATGGCGGGGCGAATGGCGGGGCGAATGGCGGCGCGAATGGCGGCGCGAATGGCGGCGCGATTGGCGGCGCGATTGGCGGCGCGATCGGTGGCGCGATCGGTGGCGCGATCGGTGCCACGGCCGCTCGTCGAGGCGGCGGGACGATCATCGTCACTGCCTCCGGCACCGGCACCGGCGTCGGCGGCAACCGCGGCGCCGGGGCCGGGGCGGGCACGGACACGGGTGCAGGACCGGGCGCGAAGGCGGGTTCACCGGCGCCCAGCGGCGAGCCGGGCGCCAGCGGGTCGCGCGCATGCTCGAGGTCGTAGAAGTCGTCGAGGCGTGAACGGCGCGCAGGCGACGCCGGGGGCGGCGACACGGCGATCGTCTGCAGCGGCGTGCCGACACCGGCGGTGATGTCGACGCCGCCGGTGACGACCTCGTCGGCCGCGAGCTGCACTTCGAACACGCCGACGCGCAGCAGGTCGCCGACCTGCACGACACACTCGGCGCCGGGCGCCAGCGCCTCGCCGTTGACGAGCACGCCGGAGGTCGTGCTGACGCAGCGCAGCAGCGCGCGGTCTGCCGATTGCGGCAGCAGCCACGCGTGGCGGCGCGAGATCAGGCGCATTGGGTCGGCCAACACCAGGTCGCAGTCCTCCGCGCGGCCGATCGTCGACCCGGCGGCCGCCAGCGACACGCCCTCGGGCGCAGAGCCGTCGGGCAGGTTCACGAGGCACATCCGCATCAGGACCCTCGAACCGTCACGGCGGCAGCGGCGGCAGCG
>JBDTUO010000333.1:0-3809 GCA_040007675.1 Rubrivivax sp. | reverse complement strand
GCTTCCTCCAGCAGCTCGCGCCGCTGGCTCAGGAAGGTGACGACGGTGTTCGGCCGCAGCTCCTTGCCGCTGCGCGTGACCTTCAGCCGCATGCCGCGCTCGAAGTGGCCGCTGGCGACGCGCACGAACGCGATGCGGTCCCGGTGCGCCGGGTCCATGTTGGCCTGGATCTTGAACACGACGCCGGTGAACTTCGGCTCGGTCGGCTCGACCGTGCGCTGTAGTGCCGGTTTCGGCCCCGGCGGCGGCGCCAGGTCGACCAGCGCGTCCAGCACCTCGCGCACGCCGAAGTTGTTGATCGCCGAGCCGAAGAACATCGGCGTCTGGCGCCCGGCGAGGAAGGCCGCCTCGTCGAACGGCGGCGCCGCCGCCTCGACCAGCTCGACTTCGCCGGCCGCCTGCTCCCACGCGGCGCCGAAGCGGCGCTGGAGCGGCGCCGGGTCGTCGGTGGAGAGCACTTCCTCGTCGCCGCCGGCGCGGGCCTCGCCCGGCGCGAACACGCGCATCTGGCGCTGCCGCAGGTCCAGCACGCCGCCGAAGAACTTGGCCATGCCGACCGGCCAGGTGAATGGCACCACGCCCATGCCGAGTTCACGCTCGATCTCGTCGAACAGGTCGAGTGGCGCCTTGACCTCGCGGTCCATCTTGTTGACGAAGGTCAGGATCGGCGTGTTGCGCGCGCGGCAGACCTGCAGCAGCCGGCGCGTCTGCGGCTCGACGCCGTTGCCGGCGTCGATCACCATCAGCGCGGCGTCGACCGCGGTCAGCACGCGGTAGGTGTCCTCGCTGAAGTCCTGGTGGCCGGGCGTGTCGAGCAGGTTGATGACGCAGTCGCGGTACTCCATCTGCATCACCGAGCTGGCGACCGAGATGCCGCGCTGCTTCTCGATCTCCATCCAGTCGCTGGTCGCATGGCGGGTCGCCTTGCGCGCCTTCACCGAGCCCGCGATCTGGATCGCGCCCGAGAACAGCAGCAGCTTTTCCGTCAGCGTGGTCTTGCCGGCGTCGGGGTGGGAAATGATGGCGAAGGTGCGGCGGCGACGCACCTGGCGCGAGAGCGGATCGGACACGGGGTGGCGGCGCGGCAGGCCGCGGCAGGCAGGCGGGAGGGCGCTGGATTATCGTCGAGGCCCCGCGCGCCGCACGTCCCTCCCGTCCCGCCCCGATGCCCAGCCCCGTGTCGTCCGTCCCCCGCCGAGCCTGGCTGCGCCAGGCGGCCGTTGCCGTCGTCGGCGCGCTGGCGCTCGGCGGCTGTGCCACGCTGCTCGGCGAACCGCCGCGCGTGCAGCTCGCCGGGCTGGAGCTGTTGCCGAGTAAAGGTCTGGAATGGCGCTTCGCGCTCGAGCTGCGGGTACAGAACCCGAATGGCAGCGAGCTGTCGTTCGACGGCATCTCGCTCGAACTCGACCTCGACCGCCAGCGCATCGCCAGCGGCGTGGCGCCGGTGCAGGCGCGCATCCCGGGCTACGGCGAACAGCTGCTGACGGTGCCAGTGACGGTTTCCGCGCTGGAGCTCGCGCGTCGTCTCCTGGCGCACCGGCGCAGCGACGGCCGGCGTGAAGCCGACACCTTCGAATACGTGCTGCGCGGCCGGCTCGGCGGCGTGCTGCCCGGCGGGGTGTCCTTCGAATCGCGCGGCACGATCGGCGCCGACGCGCTGCGCCGCTGAGCGCAGCGCCCCACGCGGCGGCGCCGCGCCTCCAGTCCGATCAGGGCGTGCGCGGCTGAAACGCCGGCACGCCGGCCTGCCAGAGCGCAAACGCGTAGACGTCGGCGACCTCGTCGAGTTCCTGTGACTTGGTGTTGCCGTAGCCATGCCCGGCAGCGAAGTCCAGCCGCAGCAGCACCGGCCGCCCGGACGAGGTCGCCGCCTGCAGCCGGGCCCCTGTCTTCGTGCTCTCCCACACCTCGACACGCGGGTCGTTGACGCCGTGTGTCAGCAGCACACCGGGGTAGGCGACACCGGCGCGGATGTGGTGGTAGGTGCTCATCTCGAGCAGCGCCCGGAAGCCCGGCTCGGTCACGCGACTGCCGAACTCGGGGATGTTGGGCACGCCGTTCGGCGTCGTCTCGGCGCGCACGGTATCGAGCGAGCCGACCGACGAGATCACGGCAGCGAACAGCTCCGGCCGCTCGGTCATCGCGCGCCCGACCAGCAGGCCGCCGGCGCTGCCGCCCCAGATCGCGAGGTGCCCGGGGCGGGTCCAGCCGGCCTGCACCAGCCACTCGGCGCAGGCGATGAAGTCGCGCCAGCTGTTCGGCTTGCTCGCGAGCCGCCCGGCCTCGTGCCAGGCGCGGCCGCGCACGCCGCTGCCGCGCGGGTTCGCGACCGCGAACACGCCGCCCGCCTCCAGCCACGCGAGGCGGCTGGTGCTGAACCACGGCTCCTCGGTCAGGCCGTACGACGCGTAGCCCCACAGCAGCATCGGGTGGCTGCCGTCGAGCGCGACGCCGCGCCGGTGCACGATGGACATCGGCACCCGCGCGCCGTCCGGGCGAAGCACCTCGACCTCGGTCGCGACGACGTCAGCCGGTGCGTCGAAAGGCCCGGCCGGCTGCAGCCCGGTGTCCTTCACCTCGCCGCGCGGCGAGACGGCGACGATGCGGCGCGCGCGGGTCCAGCCCTGCAGGTCGAGCCAGACGCCCGGGCGATCGGACTGCACGCCGGCGAACTCGAAGCTGCCGGCCACCGGCAGCACGATCTCCTGCGCCGCGCCGCCGCCCGCATCGAGGCGCAGCAGGCGCTGCACGTTGCCGTCGCGCAGCTTCACGTAGACGCCCTCGGCCGCCGCAGCGAGGTCGATCAGCACCCGATGTTCGCTCTGCGGCAACAGCACGCTGGCGCGCGCGGCGTCGAAGCCGGCGATCGGCCCACCGATCAGGCGGTAGCGCGGCGCGTCCTTGAAGCTGAGCGCGACGACGCGGTCCTGCACGACGGCCAGCGCCGTCACGTGGTCGGCGCGCGTCACCAGCGGTTGCCAGCCCGGCCGGCCGGCGCGCAGCTGGGCCAAGGTCGTGTGCCAGGCCGCGAAGTCGGGCGACACGCCGTCTTCCACGCGCGCGATCACACGCCCGTCGGGCCGCACGTCGATGAGCGGAAATTCGGTCGGCGGAATGCCGAGGTCGCGCCCGGCGCGCAGCACGGTGCGCACTGTCGACCCCGCCGCGCCGGGGCGCATCACGACCGCCTCGCTGCGCTGGTAGCGCTCGGTCCCGGGCTGCCGGGGAGGGCTGAACCGCATCCGGTGGAAGTAGATCTCGCGCCCGTCGGGCGACCAGCTCACCGCACCGTACTGGGCGCGTGTGATGGCCGGCCCGATCGCCCGGCCTCGGGCGGCGTCGATCACCTGCAGCGACGCATCCTCCGAGCCACCGGTCGACACGCCGACCGCCACCTGGCGGCCGTCCGGCGACGGCCGGTAGTAGTTGATCGCGCGCGACGCCGGGGCGACGCCGCCGCGCTGGCGCGCACCGACAGCGGATCGCCGGCCCGCATCGGGGTCGAAGACCAGGCGCTCGGGCGCGTCTGGCGCCGCGCGGCCGTAGAGCTTGAACTGGTCGTCGTGCGCCCCCCGCTTGAGGTAGAACACGGCGCCGTCACCGCTGCGTTGCACGTCTTCGACGCGCGCCGCTGCCCCGGCCTCCAGCGCCTGCAGGCGGGCACGCAGCGCGGCGCGGCCCGGCAAGCGGCCCAGCACCGACTGCGTGAACGCGGCCTGGGCGCGCATCCACGTGCGCACCGCGGGCGCGTCGACGTCCTCCAGCCAGCGGTAAGGGTCATCGACGACGGTGCCGAAGAAGCGCTCCGG
>JBDTUO010000332.1:0-3816 GCA_040007675.1 Rubrivivax sp. | reverse complement strand
GCCAGATCCTGGCCGGCGAGCCGCGCATCGACGGCCGCGACACGCGCACCGTGCGTCCGATCGAGATCCGCAACGGCGTGCTGCCGCGGGCGCATGGATCGGCGCTGTTCACGCGCGGAGAGACGCAGGCGATGGTGGTGGCCACGCTGGGCACGGAACGCGACGCGCAGCGCATCGATGCGCTGGCCGGCGAGTTCCATGACCGATTCATGATGCACTACAACATGCCGCCCTTCGCCACCGGTGAAGCGGGTCGCTTCGGCAGCCCGAAGCGGCGCGAGATCGGCCACGGTCGCCTGGCCCGGCGCGCGCTGATGGCCGCGCTGCCGAGCAAGGAAGACTTCCCCTACACGCTGCGTGTGGTCTCGGAGATCACCGAGAGCAACGGCTCGTCGTCGATGGCTTCGGTCTGCGGCGGCTGCCTGGCGCTGATGGACGCCGGCGTGCCGATGAAGGCGCACGTGGCCGGTATCGCGATGGGCCTGATCAAGGACGCCAACCGCTTCGCGGTGCTGACCGACATCCTGGGCGACGAGGATCACCTCGGCGACATGGACTTCAAGGTCGCCGGCACCTCCACCGGCATCACGGCGCTGCAGATGGACATCAAGATCCAGGGCATCACCAAGGAGATCATGGAGGTCGCGCTGGCCCAGGCCAAGGAAGCGCGCGTGCACATTCTGGGGCGTATGGTCGAGGCGATGGGCGAGGCGAAAGCCGAGGTCAGCAAGTTCGCGCCCCGCCTGTACACGATGAAGATCAACCCGGAAAAGATCCGCGACGTCATCGGCAAGGGCGGTGCCACGATCCGCGCGCTGACCGAGGAAACCGGCTGCACGATCGACATCGGCGAGGACGGCACGATCACGATCGCGTCGATCGACGCCGACAAGGCCGAATTCGCGAAGAAGCGCATCACCGAGATCACGGCCGAGGCCGAGGTGGGCAAGGTCTACGAGGGCCCGATCACCAAGATCCTGGAGTTCGGCGCGCTCGTGAACATCCTGCCGGGCAAGGACGGTCTGCTGCACATCAGCCAGATCGCGCACCAGCACGTCGAGCGCGTGACCGACTTTCTGCAGGAAGGCCAGGTCGTCAAGGTCAAGGTGCTCGAGACCGACGAAAAGGGCCGCATCAAGCTGTCGCTGAAGGCGCTGCTGGATCGGCCAGAAGGCTTCGTCGAAGAAGAGCGCCCGCGCCGCGACCGGGGTGACCGAGGCGATCGGGGTGACCGCCCGCGCCGTGACTCGCGTGAGCCGCGCGCGCCGCGGTCCGAGCCGCAGGCGGGTGGCGAGACCGCGGTCGACGTCGCACCGGACGCCGGCCCGACGCCCGACCGTCAGGACTGACAGTCCGACATCGCGACCGTGATGCGAGCGATCGAGATCGCCGGTTTCGGCGGGCCCGAGGTGCTGCGTGAAGCGCAGCGCCCGGACCCGGTGCCGGGCCCGGGCGAGTTGCTGATCCGCGTCGCGGCCTCCGGCATCAATCGGCCTGACGTGCTGCAACGCAAGGGGCTGTACCCGATGCCGCCCGGCGTGTCGGACCTGCCAGGGCTCGAAGTTGCCGGCACCGTCGAGGGCGGGGCGGCGGTCGACCTGGCTGCGGCGGGCGTCGCGGTCGGCGACCGCGTCTGCGCGCTGCTCGCCGGCGGCGGCTATGCAGAGCGCTGCGTGGCACCGGTGGGGCAGGTGCTGCCGGTGCCGGCGGGCCTGACCGACATCGAGGCGGCGAGCCTGCCGGAGACCTTCTTCACCGTCTGGCAGAACGTGTTCACGATCGCCGGCCTGCAGGCCGGCGAGTGGCTGCTGGTGCACGGCGGCACCAGCGGCATCGGCGTCACGGCGACGCAGCTCGCGCGGGCGCGCGGCGCGCACGTGGTGGTCACCGCCGGCAGCGACGACAAATGCGCTGCGTGCGTGGCGCTCGGCGCCGAGCACGCGATCAACTACCGCACGCAGGACTTCGTCGCCGAGGTGCTGCGGCTGACCGGCGGGCGCGGCGTCGACGTCGTGCTCGACATGGTGGCGGGCGACTACGTGGCGCGCAACCTGAAGTGCCTGGCCGACGACGGCCGGCTCGCGCTCATTGCCGTGCAGGGCGGCACCGACAGCCGCATCGACGCCGGGATGGTGCTGCGCAAGCGGCTGACGATCAGCGGCTCGACGCTGCGGCCGCGCCCGGCGGCGTACAAGACCGAGTTGGCGCGTGCGCTGCGCGCCACGGTCTGGCCACTGATCGAGCGCGGCGCGGTCAAGCCGGTGATCCACCGCGTGTATCCGGCGGCCCAAGCCGCCGCGGCGCACGCGCTGATGGAATCCGGTGCGCACGTCGGCAAGATCGTGCTGACCTGGTAAGGAGCGCAGGCACGATGTCATCGAATCCCCGCCGCACCCTGGTCGTAGGCAACTGGAAGATGAACGGCAGCCGGCTGGCGAACGCCGAGCTCCTGGCCGGCGTGCTCGCGGCGCGGCCATTTGCGGCCGACATTGCGGTGTGCGTGCCCTTCGTCTACCTCGCCGAGACGGCCGCAACGCTCGCGTCCAGCGAGCTGCGCTGGGGCGCACAGGACTGCTCGGCGCACGAGCAGGGTGCCTACACCGGCGAGGTGTCGGCATCGATGCTCGCCGAATGCGGCTGCCGCTACGTGATCGTCGGCCACAGCGAGCGCCGCGCCCTGCACGCGGAGGGCGACGCGCTCGTCGCGGCGAAGGCGCAGGCGGCACTGGCGCGCGGCGTGACGCCGATCGTCTGCGTCGGCGAGACGCTGGCCGAACACGAGGCCGGACAGACCGAGGCGATCGTCAAACGCCAGCTGTCGGCCGTCATCCACCAGCTGGCCCACTGCGCGGCCGAAATGGTGGTGGCCTACGAGCCCGTGTGGGCCATCGGCACCGGCCGCACCGCAACGCCCCAGCAGGCCCAGGCCGTGCATGCGGTGCTGCGGGCGCAGCTGCAGGCGGCGACCGGCCACGGCGAGCGCATGAGAATTCTCTACGGCGGCAGCGTCAAGCCCGACAACGCCAGCGCGCTGTTCGCTCAACCCGACATCGACGGCGGCCTCGTTGGCGGCGCCGCGTTGAAGGCGGCCGACTTCGTCGCCATCTGCCGCGCCACCGGCTGACGCCACAGCGCGCCTTCCTGCTTTTCACGGAGTCACTGACAAATGCAACTCTGGATGACGTTCGTTCTGGTGCTGCAGCTGCTGGCCGCGATCACGATGATCGGGCTCGTGCTGATCCAGCACGGCAAGGGCGCCGACATGGGCGCGAGCTTCGGCGGCGGCGCCTCGGGCAGCCTGTTCGGTGCCACCGGCAGTGCGAACTTCCTGTCTCGCTCGACAGCAGTCTGTGCGACTGTTTTTTTCGTCGCCACGCTGGCACTGGCGTTCATGTCGAACCAGCGCGGCAGCGCCGCCCCGCTGGGTGGCGGCAGCGTGCTCGACCGTGCGCTTCCGGCCGCCTCCGCGGCGAGCGGGGTCGGCAGCGGGCAGATTCCCGCGGCCGCACCCGAGCTCGGTGTGGTGCCGGCAGCGGCACCGTCGGCGGCCGCGTCCGAGGCCCCTGGCGCGATCCCGAAGTAAGCGTCGCGCGCCCGCGCCGATGCCGTCGGATCGGTCGTGCCGCAGAGGGTAAGCCCGATCTTTCGGGATAGAATATTTCGTTGTTCGGCGAGCCGCTCCTCATGCGAGTCGAACGGTGCACGGGGCGTCGATGACGACGCGCCGCGCACGCGAAAACACGAATGCCGTCGTGGTGAAACTGGTAGACACGCTATCTTGAGGGGGTAGTGGCGAAAGCTGTGCGAGTTCGAGTC
>JBDTUO010000331.1:0-3820 GCA_040007675.1 Rubrivivax sp. | reverse complement strand
GGCGCGCCTTCTACGAGTACCACGCGGCGATGATGGAGCCGTGGGACGGCCCGGCCGCGATGGTCTTCACCGACGGCAAGCAGATCGGCGCCACGCTCGACCGCAACGGGCTGCGCCCGGCGCGCTACCTCGTGACCGACGACGACCTCGTCGTGATGGCGTCCGAGTCCGGCGTGCTGCCGTTCCCGGAGAACCAGATCGTCAAGAAGTGGCGGCTCCAGCCGGGCAAGATGTTCCTGATCGATTTTGACCAGGGCCGCATCGTCGACGACGAGGAACTGAAGACGCAGTTCGCCGCCGCCAAGCCCTACCGGCAGTGGATCGAAAACGTGCGGGTGCGGCTCGATACGATCGCGCTCACCGGGGGGCCCGGCACCTTCGACGAGCCGCTGCTCGACCGCCAGCAGGCCTTCGGCTACACGCAGGAGGACCTCAAGTTCCTGCTCGCCCCGATGGCGGCGAACGGCGAGGAGGCGATCGGCTCGATGGGCAACGACTCGCCGCTGGCGGTGCTGTCGGACCGTGCGAAGCCGCTGTACAGCTATTTCAAGCAGCTCTTCGCGCAGGTCACGAACCCGCCGATCGACCCGATCCGCGAGGCGATCGTGATGAGCCTGAACAGCTTCATCGGGCCGAAGCCGAACCTGCTCGACATCAACGCGGTCAACCCGCCGATGCGGCTGGAAGTCAACCAGCCGGTGCTGGACTTCGACGACATGGCACGCGTGCGCGACATCGAGCGCCACACCTCGGGCAAGTTCCGCAGCCATGAACTCGACATCAGCTACCCGGCGGAGTGGGGCCGGCAAGGCATCGAGGCCAAGCTGGCCTCGCTGTGCGCGCAGAGCGTGGACGCGATCAAGAGCGGGCACAACATCCTGGTCGTGACCGACCGCCGCATGGGCCGCGCGCGGGTGGCCGTGCCGGCGTTGCTGGCGCTGTCTGCCGTGCACCACCACCTGGTGCGCGAAGGGCTTCGCACGACGGCCGGGCTGGTGGTCGAGACCGGATCGGCGCGCGAGGTGCACCACTTCGCGGTGCTCGCCGGCTACGGCGCCGAGGCCGTGCATCCCTACCTGGCGATGGAGACGCTGCTGGCGACGCACGCCGAGCTCCCGGGTGACCTGTCGGGCGAGAAGGCGATCCAGAACTACGTCAAGGCGATCGGCAAGGGTCTGTCCAAGATCATGTCGAAGATGGGCGTGTCGACCTACATGTCGTACTGCGGCGCGCAGCTGTTCGAGGCGATCGGGCTCGAGAAGGGTTTCGTCGACAAGTACTTTCGCGGCACCGCGAGCCAGGTTGGCGGCATCGGCGTGTTCGACGTCGCCGAGGAGGCGATCCGGCAACACCAGGCGGCCTTCAGCGACGACCCGGTGCTGTCCACGATGCTCGACGCCGGCGGCGAATACGCCTGGCGGGTGCGCGGCGAGGAGCACATGTGGACACCCGACGCGATCGCCAAGCTGCAGCATGCCGCGCGCGGGAACCGCTTCGAGACCTACAAGGAATACGCGCAGATCATCAACGACCAGAGCCGCCGCCACATGACGCTGCGCGGCCTGTTCGAGTTCCGGGTCGACCCCGCGAAGGCGATTCCGCTCGACGAGGTGGAACCGGCGAGCGAGATCGTCAAGCGCTTCGCGACCGGTGCGATGTCGCTCGGCAGCATCTCGACCGAGGCGCACAGCACGCTCGCGATCGCGATGAACCGGCTCGGCGGCAAGAGCAACACCGGCGAAGGCGGTGAAGACCCGGCGCGCTACCGCAACGAACTCAAGGGCATTCCGATCACGGCCGGCACCAAGGTGTCGGACGTCGTCGGCGCCGGCGTCATCGAGTCGGACTACGAGTTGCAGGCGGGCGACTCGCTGCGCTCGAAGATCAAGCAGGTGGCGTCCGGGCGCTTCGGCGTCACGACCGAATACCTCGTCAGCGCCGACCAGCTCCAGATCAAGATGGCGCAGGGCGCCAAGCCCGGCGAGGGCGGCCAACTCCCGGGCGGCAAGGTCAGCGAGTACATCGGCATGCTGCGCTACAGCGTGCCCGGGGTCGGCCTCATCAGCCCGCCGCCGCACCACGACATCTACTCGATCGAGGACCTCGCACAGCTCATCCACGACCTGAAGAACGCCAACCCGCGGGCATCGATCAGCGTCAAGCTGGTGTCGGAGGTGGGGGTCGGAACGATCGCCGCCGGCGTGGCCAAGTGCAAGGCCGACCATGTGGTCATCGCCGGGCACGACGGCGGCACCGGCGCGTCGCCGTGGAGCTCGATCAAGCATGCCGGCACGCCGTGGGAGCTGGGCCTGGCCGAGACGCAGCAGACGCTGGTGCTGAACCGGCTGCGCAGCCGCATCCGCGTGCAGGCCGACGGCCAGATGAAGACCGGACGCGACGTCGTCATCGGCGCGCTGCTCGGGGCCGACGAGTTCGGCTTCGCGACCGCGCCGCTCGTCGCCGAGGGCTGCATCATGATGCGCAAGTGCCACCTCAACACCTGCCCGGTGGGGGTGGCGACGCAGGATCCCGTGCTGCGCAAGAAGTTCGGCGGCAAGCCCGAGCACGTCGTCAACTTCTTCTTCTTCGTCGCCGAGGAAGCGCGCACGATCATGGCGCAGCTCGGCATCCGGAAGTTCGACGATCTCGCTGGCCGCGCGGACCTGCTCGACACCCGCAAGGGCATTGCGCACTGGAAGGCGAAGGGGCTGGATTTCAGCCGCGTGTTTCACCAGCCCGACGCGCCGGCCGACGTGCCGCGGCGCCACACGGAAGCCCAGGACCACGGGCTGGCCAAGGCGCTCGACGTCAAGCTGATCGAGCGCTGCCGACCGGCGATCGAGCGCGGCGAGAAGGTCCAGTTCATGGAGGACGTGCGCAACGTCAACCGCAGCGTCGGTGCGATGCTGTCGGGCGAGCTGGTGCGGCACCGGCCCGAGGGCCTGCCTGACCACACGATCCTGATCCAGATGGAAGGCACCGGTGGCCAGAGCTTCGGCGCCTTCCTCGCCCCCGGCATCACGCTGTACCTGATCGGCGATGCCAACGACTACACCGGCAAGGGGCTGTCGGGCGGGCGCATCACGGTGCGGCCGAGCATCGACTTCCGCGGCGATGCGGTGAAGAACATCATCGTCGGCAACACGGTGCTGTACGGGGCGACGAGCGGCGAGGCCTTCTTCCGCGGCGTCGCCGGCGAACGTTTTGCGGTGCGGCTGTCGGGCGCCACGGCGGTGGTCGAGGGCACGGGCGACCACGGCTGCGAATACATGACCGGCGGCACGGTCGCGGTGCTCGGGCGCACCGGCCGCAACTTCGCCGCCGGCATGTCCGGTGGCGTGGCCTATGTCTACGACGAGGACGGCAGTTTCGCGCAGCGCTGCAACACATCGATGGTCGGCCTGGACAAGGTCGCGGCGCGCGCAGAGCAGCCGGGCGACGCGTCGACCTGGCATCGCGGCCTGGCCGACGAGGTGATCCTCAGGAAACTGGTCGAGGACCACCACCGCTGGACCGGCTCATTGCGCGCGCGCGAGATCCTCGACCAGTGGGCGAGCGCACGTGCACGCTTCGTCAAGGTCTTCCCGCACGAGTACCGACGCGCGCTGGCCGAGCGGGCCGCGAAGGCGCAGGCCGCGGGTGTGACCGAGAAGGCGCGTGCCTCGGCGGCCACCGTCGCCGCCAAGTAAGCCCGCAGATCAGGAGCGACTCACGATGGGCAAGGTCACGGGCTTCCTGGAGTTCGAACGGCTCGAGGAGGGTTACCAGGCGGTGCCGAAGCGGCTGAAGACCTGGAAGGAGTTCGTCATCGGCCTGAGCG
>JBDTUO010000330.1:0-3877 GCA_040007675.1 Rubrivivax sp. | reverse complement strand
CCAAGCAGGTGCCGGCCTGGTCGATCCTGACCTCGGCCTACCTGTTCCGCGACGCCGACCACCTCAAGGCCTTCTTCGCCAGCGACGCCGGTGCGCAGATGAAGAAGATGGTCGAGGACCAGGTCAAGGTGAAGATCCTGGGCCCGACCTTCTTCGGTACCCGCCAGGTCGGCCTGAAGCCCAAGAAGAAGATCATGACTCCGGCCGACATGTCGGGCGTCAAGCTGCGCATGCCGGGTGGAGATGCCTGGCAGCAGCTGGGCCGCTCCCTCGGTGCAAACCCGACACCGATGGCCTACGCGGAGGTCTACACAGGCCTGCAGACCGGCGCCATCGACGGCCAGGACAACCCGCTGCCGAACGTGCAGAACATGAAGTTCTACGAGGTCATGTCGCAGATCGTGCTGACCTCGCACCTGGTCGCGTTCGATCTGCTGACGATGAACCTCAAGACCTGGCAGGCGATGTCGCCGGCGCAGCAGGCCAAGGTGCAGGCAGCGGCCGACAAGGCGCTGGCCTGGAGTGCAGCGGAGCACACCAAGCGCGAGGAAGAACTCGCCGAAAGCTTCCGCAAGCAGGGGCTGGACGTGTACAAGCCGAACCTCGAGGCGTTCCGCGACTACGCGCAAAAGGTGGTCCTCGCCTCCGACGAGGCCAAGGGCTGGCCGGCGGGCATGCTGGACAAGATCAACGCGATCAAGTAAACCCGCCGCGCCGCCGGCCGCGGGAGCGGCCGGCGGCGCATGACCGACGGCCTTCCTGGCCGAGGCCCGACAGCGAGCCTGCCTACCCATGCCCGTGCCCGTGCCTCAGCCGCTGCGCGCCGCAGCGTCCACGTTCCGGCGCTTCTCCGAAGTGATCTGTGTCGTCCTGATGGCGACCATCTTCGTCGCCTTCATCCTCCAGATCGTCTTCCGGTACGCGCTCAACTGGCCGGTTGGCTGGACGTCGGAGTTGTCGGTCGCCGCCTGGCTGTGGCTGGTGTTGTGGGGCGCGGCCTTCGTGCTCACCGAGGATGAAGAAATCCGCTTCGACCTCGTCACCGGCGCTGTCGGGCCACGTGGGCGGCGGGTGCTCACCGTGGTCGGGGCGATCGCGCTGATCGTGTTGTTCGGCCTCTCGTTCCCGGCGGCCTGGTCCTACGTCACCTTCATGAAGGTCGAGCGCACGGCGTACATGAACATCCGCTTCGACTGGCTGTATTCGATCTACCTGATCTTCTCGGTCGCCGTGATCGGCCGCTACCTCTGGATCCTCGGCCGCGGGCTGCGCGGGCACCGCGCCGATGCCGGCGACGACTCCCCTGCCCCGACGAGCGCCACGGAGTGAACTTCACCAGCCCGTTCTCGTTGTGCCTGGCCGCGATCGTCGCGCTGAGCCTGCTCGGGCTGCCGATCGGCCACGCGATGATCGGCGGCTCGGTGCTGTACCTGTACCTCAAGGGCGCCGACATGGGCACGGCGGCCGAGCAGCTGCTGAACGGCACTTACGGCAGCTACCTGCTGCTGGCGATCCCGCTGTTCATCCTGGCGGCCTCGTTCATGAGCACCGGCAGCATCCTCGACCGGCTGCTGCGCTTCTGCAATGCGATCGTCGGCCGCTTCCCCGGCGGCCTGGCGCAGGTCAACGTGCTGCAGAGCATCGTGTTCGCCAGCATGTCGGGTTCTGCGCTCGCCGACGCCGCCGGCTCCGGCAAGATCATGCAGGCGATGATGACGCGCGGCGGGCGCTACCCGGCCGCGTTCGCGGCCGCGCTCTCGTCGGTCTCCGCAGTGATCGGGCCGATCCTGCCGCCATCGATCCCGATGGTGCTGTACGCGCTGGTGTCCGACACCTCTATCGGCTACCTGTTCATCGCCGGGGTATTGCCGGGCCTGCTGATCGGCGCGGTGCAGATGGCGCTGATCTACTGGCAGTCCAGGCGCCGCAACTTCCCGGTCGAGGAGCCGGTGCCGCTGCGCGAGCTGCCGCGCATCACGCGCGAAGCCGTTCCGGCGCTGATGCTGCCGGTGATCCTGCTCGGTTGCCTGTATTCGGGCATCACGACGCCGACCGAGGCCGCCGCCGTCGCCGCAGCCTACGCGCTGCTGGTGTCCGCGGTGATCTACCGCAGCATCCGATGGGGCGACATCTACGACTCGCTGCTGTCGAGCGCGCGCGTCAGCATCTCGATCGGCATGCTGATCGCCGGTGCGCTGGTCTTCAACTACGTCATCACGTCCGAGAACATCCCGACCACGGTCAGCAATCTGCTGCGCACGTTCGACCTGTCGCCGCTCGGATTCCTGCTGATGGTCAACGTGATCCTGCTCGTGCTCGGCTGCGTGCTCGAGGGCTCGACCATCATCCTCGTGATCCTGCCCGTGCTGCTGCCGACCGCTCAGGCGCTCGGCGTCGACCCGGTGCACTTCGGCGTCATCGCCGTCTTCAACATCATGCTCGGGCTGATCACTCCGCCCTACGGCTTGCTGCTGTTCATGATGACGAAGGTCGCGAACGTCAGCCTGCAGGCGCTGACACGCGAGGTGCTCCCGTTCCTGGCCGTGATGATCGGCGCCCTGGCCGTCATCACGCTGTGGCCCGACTTCGTGCTGTTCCTGCCGCGGCTGGCGGGCTACACCGGCTGAGCCCTGCGGGCGTTGCTGCGGCGCGAGCGCGCGGCGCTTCCGCGACCGACCGTGCGGCGGAACCGCAGCGCCGCAAGCGCGTGAACTGCGCCATCAATTGCCGCCTTTCCTGCGGGAGCGCTCGTGCCGGCGCCCCCAGAATGCGGGCGTGATCGCAGCAGCACGGCGTCGCCCCTCCACATCGGCGCTCGCGCTGGGACTGACGCTCGCCGCTGTGTCCGGCACGCTGGCCGCGGCGCCGCAGGCGTCGCTTGCCGACGCACCGGCCCTGCCCGGTTCCGCGTTCGTCGCGCGCATGGTCTGTCCGCCGCTCGATCCCTTCGCCGCCGAAGAGGCGCAACGCCTCGATGACCGTCTGCAGGGCCGCTGCCGGGTGCCCCCGCTGGGCCGCAGCGCGCCGATGGTCGAAGGTAGCGGCCAGCGCAGCACGCTGCGCCTCGAGCAGCAGTTCGGTGTTCAGCACGGGACGCTCGCCGCGCGTCTTCAGGTGCAGATGAAGGCCATCATCGACGGCGCTGTCGGCGCGGCGGCCCTGACCCCGCAGAGCGAAGTCGCGGCGGGCCTGTGGTGGCAGCCGATGCGCAGCTTCGCGGTGCTGCTGCGGCACGGCGAGCGCAGAGAGTTGCAAGGCACCGCCCGACGCACCGAACTCACCGGCGCCTGGCGACTCACGGCCGATGCACTGCTGACCAGCGGCTGGACGGGCTGGCAGCACACGCCCGAGCACCGGATCGGCCTGCGCTGGCGGCTGCTGCCCGGCATGGTGCTGGACCTGGCCATTCCGGCCGAGGGCATCGAACACCGACCATTGCGATTGCAGCTGAACTGGAGCGGGTTCGCGCACTGACGACACCCGCGTCGGCGCGCGGGCGCCGACGCGAGCGCAGAATCTCCGCATGGAACTCCAGCAGGCCCTGCGCACCGCGCAGGCACTCGGGCTCACGCTGCCCAGTCCCGCCTACTTGTTCGGCGTCGTGCTGTTCGGACTGGCCGGCCTCGTCGGCTGGCGCATCGGGCGCAAACAGCACCGGCCGCGCAGCGTCGGCATCGGCTGGGTGCTGATGCTGTTTCCCTACCTGGTGTCCCAGACCTGGCTGCTGTACACGATCGGCGCCGCGCTCTGCGCGGGGCTGTGGATCGACCACCGCGGCTGACCCCGGGCCGTGCACGCGCCCGCACGGTCAACGGTCAACGGACACCTCGATCGGCAGCCGCTCCAGACGCGCCAGCGCCGGGTCGTCGAGTCCGTT
>JBDTUO010000329.1:0-3894 GCA_040007675.1 Rubrivivax sp. | reverse complement strand
TGTACATCGCCGCGATGTGGATCGCCGGCGTCATGCAGGGCCTGATGTGGCGCGCGGTCAACCCCGACGGCACGCTGGTCTACAGCTTTGCCGAGAGCGTGAAGGCCACCTACCCGTTCTACGTCGTGCGCTTCCTGGGTGGGCTGCTGTACCTCGGCGGCATGCTGATCATGGTGTGGAACGTCGTCATGACGGTCTCGCGCAACCGCCCGGCCGTGGCGCGCGTGCCCATGCTCACTGCGCACGCCTGACCCGACCGAGGAGAACGAGGCCATGGCATCGCAAACCCCCCCGAGCGGTCACGAGCGCATCGAGACCAGCAACCTGCTGATGATCGTGCTGATCCTGGTGGCGCTGGCGGTCGGCGGCATCGTCGAGATCGTGCCGCTGTACTTCCAGCGCAGCACGACCCAGCCGGTCGAAGGACTCAAACCGTACGACGCGCTGCAGCTCGCCGGTCGCGACGTCTACATCCGCGAGGGTTGCTACAACTGCCACTCGCAGATGATCCGGCCGTTCCGCGCCGAAACGCTTCGCTACGGCAGCTACTCGGTCGCCGGCGAGTTCGTCTACGACCACCCGTTCCAGTGGGGCAGCAAGCGCACCGGCCCCGACCTGCATCGGGTCGGTGGGCGCTACAGCGACGAATGGCACCGAGTGCACCTGCACAACCCGCGTGACCTGGTGCCGGAGTCGAACATGCCGGCCTACCCGTGGCTGGAGGCGTCCACGCTCGTGCCCGCGAGCATGGCGCCGCGCATGGTGGCGCTGCGCCGGGTCGGCGTGCCGTACAGCGACGCCGAGATTGCCGCGTCCGCCGAAGCCGTGCAGGGCAAGACCGAGCTGGACGCGCTGATCGCCTACCTGCAGGTGCTGGGCACCTCGCGCAAGTGACGGCATGGACACCAACGACTTGCGCAGCGCCGTCACCGTGATCAGCCTCGTGCTGTTCGTGGCGCTGGTGGCCTGGACCTGGAGCCGGCGCCGGCGCACGGCCTTCGACGAGGCGGCGCAGCTGCCCTTCGTCGAGGAGCACGTGGCGCCGGTGGCAGGACGACCCCACAACGAGGAACGGAACACGCCGTGAGCGACTTCTTCAACAGCGGCTGGTCGATCTTCATCGCCGTCAGCACCGTCGTCAGCGTCCTGGCTTGCCTGGCGCTGCTGATCATCGCCGCGCAGCGGCGTGTGATGGCGGGAGACAACACCACCGGCCACGTCTGGGACGAGGACCTGCGCGAACTGAACAACCCGCTGCCGCGCTGGTGGATGTGGCTGTTCGTCATCACCGTCGTGTTCGCCGGCATCTACCTGGCGCTGTACCCCGGCCTGGGCAGCCACGCCGGCACGTTGAACTGGACCAGCGTCGGCCAGTACGAGGCCGAGCGCACGAAGGCCGCGGCGACGATGGCGCCGCTGTACGCGAAGTTCGAGGCCCAGTCGGTCGAGGACCTGGCGAAGGACCCGCAGGCGATGGGCATCGGGCAGCGCCTGTTTCTCAACAATTGCGCGCAGTGCCACGGCTCCGACGCGCGCGGCAGCAAGGGCTTCCCGAACCTGACCGACGGCGATTGGCTGTACGGCGGCACCGGCGACAAGATCGTCGAGACGATCACGCACGGGCGGCAAGGCAACATGCCGCCGATGGCCGCTGCGGTCGGCACCGGCGACGACGTTCGCAACGTCGCGCACTACGTGCTGAGCCTGTCCGGCAGCGCGCACAACTCGGTCTACGCGCAACTCGGCAAGCCGAAATTCGGCGTCTGCGCCGCCTGCCACGGGTCCGACGGCAAGGGGAACCCGCTGCTCGGCGCGCCGAACCTGACCGACAAGATCTGGCTGCACGGCTGGGGCGAGGGCGCCATCACCGCGATGATCACCGGCGGCAAGCTCAACGTGATGCCGGCGCAAGACAAGCTGCTGACGCCGGCGCAGATCCACGTGCTGGCCGCCTATGTGCGGCAGCTCTCCGCTGGCGCCGCGGTCGCGGCCCGCTGATCGCATTGATGAGACCTCCAGTCGCTGCGCTCGAGCACGAGGACGATGATGCCGCCGTCCAGGTGGTGTCGCTGTTCCAGAAGCAGGAGAAGATCTACGCCCGTGCGGTGAGCGGCTGGTTCGCCGGCTGGCGCTGGGCCTTCGTGTGGGCGACGCAGCTGCTGTTCTACGGCCTGCCATGGTTGCCGTGGAACGGCCGCCAGGCGATGCTGTTCGACCTCGGCGCGCGGCGCTTCTACATCTTCGACCTCGTGCTGTATCCGCAGGACTTCATCTACCTGACGGGGCTGCTGGTCATCTCGGCTTTCGGGCTGTTCCTGTTCACCGCGGTGGCCGGCCGGCTGTGGTGCGGATTTGCCTGCCCGCAGACCGTCTACACCGAGATCTTCATGTGGGTCGAGCGCCACTTCGAAGGCGACCGCATGCAGCGCATGAAACTCGATGCTGCGCCGTGGAGCGTCGAGAAGGTCGTTCGCAAGGGCGGCAAGCAGGCGATCTGGATCACGATCGGGTTGTGGACCGGGTTCACCTTCGTCGGCTACTTCACGTCGATACGCACGCTCGCGGTGTCGGCATCGACGCTGGGGTTCGGTCCGTGGGAGTGGTTCTGGATCCTGTTCTACGGTCTTGCGACCTACGGCAACGCCGGCTGGATGCGCGAGCAGGTGTGCAAGTACATGTGCCCTTACGCGCGCTTCCAGAGCGCGATGTTCGACAAGGACACGTTGATCGTCACCTACGACACTGCCCGCGGCGAGCCGCGCGGGCTGAACCGCCAGCGCGGCCGCGCCGGAACCCCCAAACCCGCCGGGCTGGGCGACTGCATCGACTGCGGGTTGTGCGTGCAGGTCTGCCCCACCGGCATCGACATCCGCAAGGGCCTGCAGTACGAGTGCATCGGCTGCACCGCGTGCATCGACGTCTGCAACGGCGTGATGGAAAAGATGAAGTACCCCAGCGGGCTGATCCGCTACGACACGCAGAACGGCGTGGCGCAGGGGCTCGACCGGGGCCAGTTGCTGCGGCGGGCGCTGCGTCCGCGGGTGCTCGTCTACTCGGCCGTGCTGGGGGTGATCGTCGCCGCGCTGGCGGCCAGCCTGGCGCTGCGCTCGCCGTTCCGGGTCGACGTCGTTCGCGACCGTGGTGCGCTTGCGCGGCTGGTCGACGACGGCTGGATCGAGAACGTCTACCGGCTGCAGCTGATGAACGCCACCGAGGCGCCGCAGCGATTGCGCATCACCGCCGCCGGGATGCCGGGAATGCAGAACAGCCTGGCCGACGAGACGGTGGCCCTGGACGCGGCCGCGACGCGCTGGGTGCCGATCGCCGTGCGCGTACCGCCCGAGACCGCGGCCGGCGCGGGGCGTGGATCGCACCCGATCGAGTTTCGCGTCGAGACGGTCGCAGCGCCCGGTGATGACGACGCTGGCGGGAAGGTACAGGTCGAGCGATCGACATTCATCGTTCCGCGCTGAAAGCCCACAGACAGGAATTGCCGACATGCCACCGTCCACTGCACGCGCCACCGTTCCGCCACCGGAGTCGCCGCGCTGGTGGCGCGTGCCGATGGTCTGGCTCGTGATCGGCGGCCCGCTCGTCGTCGTCGTCGCCAGCTTCGCGACGCTGGTGATCGCGCTGACCCACCCCGACCCGGTGCTCACCGCACCGCCGGCGGCGCACGCTGCCGAGCTGCCGGCGGTGCAGGCGCGCAACCACGTCGTCAGCCCGGCGCGCTGAAGCGGAGGATGGCCGCGTGAAACCCGCCCTGCGCAACGTGGCGACCGTCGCCTGGCCGGCGTTCCTGGGTGCCGCAGCGATCGAGGTCGCTGTCTTCGCCTTCGTCGATCCATCAACGTTGAGCCTGCCCGGCGGGCAGACGCTGTCGATGTCGGCCAC